>JAEZJB010000052.1 GCA_023415845.1 Chloroflexota bacterium
CGCGTGCTCTTCCGCCACGTATTGCCGAACGTCGCGGGACCGATCCTGGTCCAGCTCGCGCTCAGCATGGGTGGCGCAATCATCGTGGAGGCGGCGCTCAGCTACCTGGGGCTTGGCGCGGTGCCGCCAACCCCATCGCTGGGTTCAATGCTGAGCGAAAACCGCAATGCCATGGAAATGGCGCCGTGGACCGTGCTGTATCCGGGGCTGGCGCTGGCGCTGCTGGTGCTGAGCATCAACATGTTTGGCGACGCCGTCCGTGACCTGCTCGATCCCCGGCTCCGCTCTGCGATGGGCGGCTGACCGGCGCGTCTGGTCCTCGCTCGCAGTATGGCCCGGCGCCGTTGGGTCTGTGCCGGAGCCACCTCTTTGGGGCCGGAGGTGGGAACGTGCTTTCCTCTGCCAGGTGCTTACCCGGGCGTGGCAGGTGGTACGCTCGGGGTGTCTTCGCGAGTCCTCGGCAGGAGCGTGAGCATGCAGTACGCAGACGTCGATACCAGCACCTTTCGCACCCATATCATCGGGGAGTTCTGGGCCAACCTGGAAAAGTCGCTCGACCGCATCGAGTCGGTCGTGGCCGACTGCTCGATTGAGGAACTCAACTGGCGGCCACCCGCCCCGGAAACCAACTCCATCTACGTGATCGCGGTCCATGCCCTTGGACATCTGAGGCAGGGGATCGTGGGCGTGCTCGGCGACGGCTCGCAGGAGCGGGACCGGGATGCCGAGTTTCGGGCGGTCGCCACGCCGGAGAACGTGCCGATTCCGGGCTGGGAAACGACCAGGCAGGAGATGGCTGACGTTCTGCGTCGGCTCGAGCCTGACGTGCTCGACTGTGTCTATTCTCCGCTCCACCGTGGGCCGATGACCGGTATGGCCCTGATGCTGCTGATGACCCGGCACACGGCCCTGCACGAAGGCCATGCCGAACTCACCCGCGACCTGGCCCGGGCCGCGTTGGCCTGACCTGCGGTCGCGGGGTTGGATGCTTGTCCTAGATCATGTCCCGGGTCAGGGGGTTAGGGATCTCCTCCCGCCAGACCCGTTCCAGCACCGGAATCGACGCGGTGATGGGCAGGGCCAGCAACACCCCGATCACCCCGAGTAACTGCCCGCCGACGAGCACGCCCAGCAGGATGGCCAGCGACGTGACCTGCAGCGTATTGCCATAGACCCGGGGCACGATCACGTAGTTCTCGATCTGCTGGTAAATGATGTACGCCACCAGCACGACGATGGCCGTGGACGGCGACACGGTTGCCGCCAGCAGGACCGCGGGCACCGTGGCGAGCGGAGCACCGATGATCGGAACCGCGTCGAGCACGAAGGCCACCATTGCCAGGAGCAGGGGTTCCGGCGTGCCCGTGCTCAGCAGCAGCACGTAAGCAAACACGGCAAAGAGGGTGGACGTGATCAGTTGCCCGATCACGAAGCCGCTGACGACCCTGGTCAGTTCCGGGAAGGAGCGGCGAATGCGATAGCGCAGGCGGGGCGTGAAGTACCGGGCCAGAAAGCCATAGGATCGTTCGCCCTCGATCAGCAGGTAGAACGTGAGCGTCACCACGAAGAAGAGGTTTGCCACGCCGCCGACGATGCCGGTGGTGATGGTCATCACATCATTCCAGGGCAGGGTGAAATCATCAGGCAGGCCGTCCTGGCGAATTTCCTGGTAGCGCTCGTTGATGCTCGGATACCGGGCGATGAACCGTTCCAGTGACTTCGAATACTCCGGAAAGTTGTCGATGATGCTTTGCCCCTGGTTCACCAGTGGCGGGACGATCAGGGCGACGAACCCGGCAAAGATTCCGGCCATGATGACAAAGATGATCGCAGCCGCGACCACCCGTGGCAGTCCACGGCGCTCAAGGTAGCGGGTTGGCGGCACCAGGGCGAGGGTGAGGATGAGCGCGATCAGCACCAGCAGCACGATCTCGCTGACCTGGACCAGTAACCAGATCACCAGCAGGCTGAGCACCACCCGGATGATGGTGCGGTAGGGGATCTCGATCCTGACCACCGATTTCTCGGAATCGGGAACCGGGTCGCTGGTGCCGATAATCGGCTCGACCGGTGGCAGGTCGTCGGTGGGGTCGTCGTTGACCGGACCCTCCGGATCAATGGCGGGGAATATATCGGTGATATCGCGCTCGTCGTCGGGCGGACTTCCCATACCGAACCTCTTTCAGGGGCTGACCAGCAGGTGCGATGCGAAGAGGGCAGGGCACGGGTGCTGCATGAAGTCGGTGTAGTGGGTCGGCCGGGCGGCGTCCACGTAGAAGGAGCTATAGTCGCGTGCCGTTTGTGGCACCGACAGGTGCTCGCACCGCTAAATCAGGTCGCGCGGGATCGGATCGGGGACTTCCTCACGCCAGACGCGCTCGATCACTGGAATGGCGGCCGTGATTGGCAACGAGAGGATGACCCCAACGATGCCCAGTAACTGCGCCCCCACCAGTACCCCCAGCAGGATGGCCAGCGCGGTGACCTGCAGGGTGTTGCCGAACACGCGCGGAATGATCACGTAGCCTTCGATTTGCTGATAGATGATGTACGCGACGAGCACCACGATGGCCGTGCCGGGGGACACGGTTGCCGCCAGCAGGACCGCTGGCACCGTGGCGAGCGGAGCACCGATGATCGGAACCGCATCGAGCACGAAGGCGAGCGCAGCCATCAGTAGCGGCTGCGGAGTTCCCGTCGTGATCAGCAGCACGTAGACGAACACCGCGAACAATGTCGAATTGATCGCCTGGCCAATGACATACCCGCTGACGACGCGGGTCAGTTCGGGAAAGGCCCGGCGAATGCGATACCGCAGGCGGGGGGTAATGTACCGAGCCGTGAAGGTATAGGCGCGTTCCCCTTCGATCAACAGGTAAAACGCCAGGGTCAGGACAAAGAAGATGTTGGCGACACCGGTTGCCAGTTCGGTCAGGTAAACGATGAGGTCATCCCAGGGCAGGGAGATCTGGCTCTCGAGCCCGTTCTGGCGGATTTCTTCATACCGCTGGTAGATGGGCGGGTACCGCTCGATGAAGGATTCGATCCGCTCGGAATATTCAGGCAGGTTGTCGACCACGCTCTGGAGCTGGGTAATGAGTGGGGGCAGGATCAGGCCGAAAAATCCGACGATGAGCCCGATCAGCACGGCGAACACGATTCCCGCCGCCGCGATGCGGGGCAAGCCCTGTCGTTCCAGGCGACGGGTTGGCGGGATCAGCGCCATGGTCAGGATCAGGGAAATGAACACCAGCAGCAGGATGTCGCTGATCTGCATCAGCAACCAGACGGTAAAGAGGCTGAGAACAACCCGGAGGATGGTACGGAACGGGATCTCGAGCCGCACCACCTGCTTTTCGGATTCCGGCACGGTGTCGGAGCGGCCGATGATGGGCGTTACCGGAGGGAGATCATCGGTCGGGTCGTCATTGACTGCCTCCTCTGGATCGACCGCGGGGAATATATCGGTCACGTCCCGGTCCGGGGAATCGCTCATCGGAACCTTCCTGCAGGATACCCAACTACCAACCGGCTGCGTCAGCGCAGTGAGCGATGTGTCAGGGAGGAGGAATGATGAGTGGAGGCGTCCGCCGCCCATGACCTGCTGATCATAGCGGGGTCAGGTAGCGCGCGGAAAGGGAGCCACCTGATGGCATGTTAAATACCGAGAGGGCCGCTGCTTGGGGGGCGGCCCTCTCAGTGGGTGGGGGGAGGAGAGAGTGGACTCGGTTGGGGGAGTGGCGCTTGGAACCACGTCCTTGCCTGTCCACAATCAGAATAGGAGGGGAGGCTGATTTCACCCTGAGGTGTTCCTGAAGGTTTCCTGAACCGATTGACACGCTCGAAAATGGCCTCATCATCTGGTGACTTGTCGCAATGCTGAACGGAGAGGATCCCATTTTCATGAAGCGCTTTCATCATATTGGCCTGCCCGCCACCGACCAGGAGACACCGATCGAAGGTGAGTACTGGGTTGAGGGAGGCAAGCTGTGGCTCACCAATCCAAAGAACCACCCCCAGCGTGTCGAGTGGCTTCGCTTCGGTCCGGGTAACACCACCGACCCGAATGCGTTCGAGAGCGGTCACATCTGCTACGAGGTCGATGACATCGAGGCGGCCGTGGCTGGCAAGGAGATCGTGCGCCCGATCGGCGAGATGGGTGAGCCACCGTTTGCCCTGGCGGCCTTTACCCTCGAAGACGGTATTCGCGTCGAATACATTCAGCTCTACCCAGGACGCGAATGGTTTGACGATGATCTTTCGGCAACCGAGTAACCGCAGGTAAGGAGGGTTCCCATGGCCGATCGACTGGCAGTCTCCACCAATACCTACCACTCGTATTCCTTCGAAGAGGCACTTGCCGGAATCGCGGCGGCGGGGTTCACCAGTGTCGAACTTTCGTCGGTGCCCGGCTGGACCGAACATGTGCGCCGAGCGTCCACCGAGCAGGACCTGCACGAGGTTGCGCGGACCGTCTCGTCATTCGGGCTGGAGGCTATCTCGCTCAGTGGCCACAGCGATCTGGCCAGTGATGAGGGCGTCGAAGAGTTTCGCAAGGCGCTTGGCATCGCGGCCCGGTTGGGCATTCGCTGGGTCACGACCAGCACCGGTGGCCACGACGCCTCGTCGGAGGGCACGCTCGAAGAGCAGCGAGCATTCTTCCTTAGCCGAATCCGCCCTCTCGCCCAGGAGGCCGCCGCCGACGGAATCGCGATCTGCCTGGAAACTCACGGTGGCGTTTCGGCGACCGGGGCGCTGGCCGCCCAGCTGGTCCAGGAAATCGAGATGCCGAATGTGGGGATCAACTACGACACTGCGAACGTGATCTTCTATGGACATGTTCGGCCGGAAGAGGACATTGTCGCCGCGGCACCCTACGTCAATCACCTGCACATCAAGGACCAGATCGGGGGACCCGGGGTCTGGAACTTTCCCCAGATCGGGACCGGTGAGGTCGATTTTGCGCCCATCTTTGCCGCCCTGGACAAGGTGGGATTCGCCGGCCCGTGTTCGATCGAAATCGAGTTTCAGGGTGAGCCATGGCCACCGCTTGAGGTGGTCGAGGCGACGCTTCGCAACTCACGGGAGTACCTGCGCCAGTTCGTGCCGGCTCAGGACCTCGCCTGATCGCCGATGACCGGGAGGGAGAGGAGCCGCCTTCCAAGGCGGCCCCCCTCCCTCGGCATTCGCGCACCCTCCCGCATTCCACCGGGCCAGCCGTCGTCCTGGCCGGGCTGCCGATCGTCATCAGTACATCCCGCGGATGCCCAGGACTGCCGCGTGCTCCCACTGGCACCACCATGAGCGGTACCCTTGCAGGTATCAGCCGGCGAACGACGGCGCAGATACGGCAGGCATCAGGGCCGCCGATGCCAACCAGGGATGATGAGTCAGATGAGCAAGACACGGATTGCCGTTCTCGGAGCCGGCTTCATGGGCAGCACTCATGCTCGCGCCTATGCCACCCGTGATGATGTCGAGATTGTTGCGATCTACGCGCAGAGCAACGATCGTGCCGCCGAACTGGCTGCCGAGCTTGAGACCGAGTCGACGACAGATCTCAATCGCGTCCTCGACGATCCATCCATCGAGGCGGTGGATATCTGCCTGCCAACCCCGGCGCATCGGGTGACCACGGAGGCTGCCCTCGCGGCCGGCAAGCATGTGTTGCTGGAGAAACCTCTCGCGATGACGCTCCAGGATGCGATCGCCATCGTCGATGCCGCTGACGAGGCATCCGACCAGGTGGTGATGGTCGCTCACGTATTGCGCTTCTGGCCCGAATATGTGGCGCTCAAGGCGGTAATCGACAGTGGGGAACTCGGGCGGCCGGTGGCAGGCGTCACTGCCCGCCGGCAGCCGTTCCCGGCCTGGTCGAAGCTCTTCGCCAATGCCAGCGTCACCGGCGGTGCCATCTACGACATGCTGATCCACGACTTCGATGCCCTGAACTGGGTGCTCGGAACGCCGACGAACGTGACGGCGCATGGGCTGTGGAACCCTCGTTCCGGCGGCTATGACTATGGCCAGGCAGTGATTGGGTATGCCGACGGCACCGGGATGGCGGAAGGCGGCATGATGCATCCCGAGAGCTACCCGTTCACCTCCCGGTTCGAGGTGCTCTGCGAGCACGGCGCGGTGGAGTACCACTTCCAGGCGGGTGGGCGCTCGTTCGAAGTTGGCGAGCCCACCAATACCCTGAAGGTCTACCGCAATGAAGGCGACCCCGAGGTGATCGAGGTCGATCAGACCGATGCCTATGCGAACGAAACGGGGTATTTCATCGACTGTATTCGCCAGGGCGTACCCGCTGACCGGGCAACCCCTCGCGACGCGCTGCTTGCCTGCCGCCTGGGTCTTGCGGCGAAGGAGTCTGCGGAATTTGGGCGCACCGTGGCAATCGATCTCGAGCGGGTGGCCTGAGGCTGGCCGTCGGATTGCACAGGGAGCGGCTCGTGGCGGCGATATAATCGGGAGAGTGGTCATCCGCCGCCGAAGGAGTCAGGACCGACGTGAGTTTGCAGCACCAGCCAGCCGAAACGGACCTCGATCCGGGTGGAATGCGTATCCGCCAGCGGTTGCGTGCCCTGCGTGGCCGCTATCCCGGCGTGGCCTTGGCGACGGAGTTGACCCACATTCACGACGATCAGGTGGTGATCCGGGCCATCATTTCGTTCCCCGATGGTACTGCCGTCAGCGCCTATGCCGCCGAGCCGACCGATAGCACCGGACTGCTGGATGGGGCGCTGGAGCTTGCCGAGCAGCGGGCTACCGCTCGCGCACTCGATCTGCTCGGCGTGGGAGACGTGCCCGAGAGCCGACGGGAATCCCGGCGAGAAGAGCTGCAAGCAGGCGTGGTCCTGCCTGATCTTCCCAGCGAGGAAGTGGCGGACCCGGAACCGGTTCGAACCCCAATCGTGCGCCCGGAAGAACGCAACACGCCGTCCGTGGTCGAAGCTCTCCGGCGTGGAAGCCAGACCCGGGCCGCGTCTCCCCAGCCGGCTCCGGAGGTCGCGGAAGATGTTGCCGATCAGTCGCCTCCGGCGGCTCGGCAGGGGCGCCCGGTGATCACGGCACCGGTCACCCCGCGTCCGGACCCGGACCCAGAGCGGCCCTCATCGCCTCCCGAGACGACCGTTGAGGCCCCACGTCGCCCCGATCGGAGTGAGACATCAGTTGCTGCGCGCTCCGGCACAGATGCTGCAGAACCGGATATGGCCGATTACAGCTGGACCCACTTCTGGACCTGGGCGCGGGAATACGACCTGAAGACCAAGGGGCAGGTGGAGCAGCGAATTGGGCGCACCATTGATGGTCTGGCACCGCAGGAAGTACGGCAGCTCCTCAACGACGTTGGCATTCCACTTTAAGTTGCACGAGACGGTCGAAAAGAATGAGGCGTCTTGGAAACTAGTGGAGACGATTCACCCCGATGGGGTGCCGAGACTTGGCGATACCAACGACCAGCGCCTCTTGTAGGGTGTAGCAGATAGCCGGTGAGGGCCTTTCTCGCTGGCTTTCGGAGAGTGAATGCGGTCTTCTATTGACATGAAGGCGCATGGTTGATTGATCGATTAATCAGTTGGATGTCTGCTATCCTGAGAGGGGTGAGATAAGGAAGTAAAGCACTGCTGGGGGAGGGCGGGATGGACGGACTCCTTGACGAACTAGATAAGGCTATTGACGCGAGACTATTCTATGTCGCGCTGATCTTGGCGCTCACTATTCCGGATATCTGTTCTGCTCTTGAGTCAGAGAATGGCAGAGCCTCTCGTCAGCTATATGAGGCATGGGCAAATCGATGGTTCTTGGTGGACTACGACTTCGTCACTTCCAATGACCTGTATAGTCTTAGGTGCGGTGTAGTACATCAAGGACGATTTGGGCACCCCAATATGCAGTATCAGCGGATCGTATTCACCCTTCCTGACGGAAGAGGAAACGTATTCCACCAGAATATAATTAACGACGCACTTAATCTTGACGCGGAGCAATTTTGTAAGGATATGGGAGACTCTGCGTATAGCTGGTGGATGACATATCGCCAGAATCCACTGGTCCAGAACAATTTGTCGCGCCTCGTGCAGCGTCATGAGAATGGGTTGCCACCATACATCGTTGGAGTTCCTGTCATCTCCTAACCAAGTTGGCACCTCGTCAATTCCCACAGAGTGTGAAGATCTCACGTTAGCTGATGGCCACAATTTTCACAGTCGTTCGGCGCGACGCAGGCGTTTGAGCATCGATGTGGCTTTCGCCATGGGAAGTTCGGCAGCTCCTCAACGAAGTTGGCATTCCCCTCTAGACCAGCATGATAGCGACTTGTCCCGGATCTCTCACTTCGGGATATCTTGGTCCGCCCTGGAGCCCGGCCGGAGGCTGCCAGGGGTGAACATTCATCCCTTTCAGAACGATTCCATTGTTCGTACATTCGTAACCGGTTCTGGACTCTACTCTTTGATCCGGGACGCCTCATGAACGTGATGCAAAGCACTAACGTACACTTACATGATGGAAGTCATAAGTGAATTGATTCCTTTCATATCTAGGCCATCAGTCGAGTATGGATGTAGATAAGTGACGAATTGGCACTGAACGTACTCTTGTAGAAGGTTGATATCCTCGCTAGTCTTCAGCCAGTGCTGTTGACCGGTCAACCCCGCAGTTGATCCCGCCCGGTCTCAGCCGGGGGTT
>JAEZJB010000065.1 GCA_023415845.1 Chloroflexota bacterium
CGCGAACTCTTCCTGCCATTCCTGGCGGTCGGTGCTGTCGACTCGCTCGATGAAGCGCTGGAAGCCGCCAACGACACTGAGTACGGCCTGACCGCCGGCATCTTCACTGAGGATGAGGGCGAGATTCAGCAGTTCTTCGACACCATCGAGGCCGGGGTGATCTACGCCAACCGCAAGGGCGGGGCGACCACTGGCGCCTGGCCGGAATCGCAGCCGTTCTGTGGGTGGAAGGCCAGCGGCTCGACCGGCAAGGGTGCGCTCGGCCCGTACTACGTGATGCAGTTCCTGCGCGAACAGTCCCGCACCGTGGTCACCGAGTAACGTCACTTCGACCACTGGTGCAAAGACAAAACGCCCTTCCCGCACGATCGGGAAGGGCGTTCTGCGTAATCGGGGCCTGATGGATCAGGCGGCGCCCTTCTCCAGCGGCCAGGGACGTTTGCAAGGGAGGAAAGTTGGGCGCTACAGCCCCTTGGCGACGCCGCGGGTGATGGCGGTCAGCGTCTCGGCGACCCCGTTGCCGTGCAGGGCGATGGCCTCGAGTACCGGCGCGTCTCCGAGCGCGAGCGTCTTGCTCAGGTGGGTTGGCTCCACGACTTCGGGGAGGTCGAGCTTGTTGATCTGAACAACCAGCGGCATCGTATCCAGCGACTTGCCGTAATGCCGCATGTGGTCCAGCAGCTCGTCGCGCGAGGTGAGGTTGGCGTCGAGGCGCTCGGGCGAGGCGTCGGCCACGAAGACGAGGCCATCGGCACCGGCGAGCAGGGCTCGGCGAGTCCGGACATAATCGTCCTGGCCTGGCACCGAATAGAGATGGAATCGCACGTCCCAGCCGCCGAGGTTGAGTGGCTCGATCGGGATGAAGTCGAAGAAGAGCGTACGCTCCGCCTCGGTGGCGATCGACTGCAGCTCACCGCGAGATTCTGCCGGCAGGCGGGCGTGGATGTTCTGCAGGTTGGTGGTCTTGCCGCTCTGGCCGGGACCGTAATAGACGATGCGGGCGTCGATCCGGCGCCGGCGAATGTCGATGGTTGCCATGGCCTAGCAGGAAAGTCCCTGCACCGCCGCCTCGTCGGTGGTGGTGCGCTCGACGATTTCGCCGATCTGACGGGCCTCCGGCAGGGTGTCGAGGATGTGGTCCCGCTGGTCCTCGGCGGTGATCAGGACGAACCCGACCCCCATGTTGAAGACCCGGTAGCGCTCGTCGAGCGAGATGTCGCCCCGGTTCACCAGTTGCTCGCACACGACCGGGGTAACCCCCGCCTGCGGATCGAGACGGGCGATGCAGTCTTCCGGCAGGGTGCGGGGGAGATTGTCCTTCAGCCCACCCCCGGTAATGTGGGCCATGCCGTGCACGATGCCCTCATTCAGGAATGGCGTGACCTGATCTCGATAGGACAGGTGGGGTGCCATCAGTGCGTCCGCCCAGGTCTGGCCACCCGGAATGGTGCCGTTGAGGATTGCCAGGTCGTGGTCCGGGTCCTGGTTCAGGCCGAGGATGGCCCGAGCCAGGCTGTAGCCATTGGTGTGCAGTCCAGAGGATGGCAAGCCGATCACGATGTCGCCCGGTCGCACCCGTGAGCCATCGACGATGCGATCGGGGGAGACGGTGCCGACGATAAACCCGGCCAGGTCGTAATGGCCCGGTGCGTACATGCCCGGCATTTCTGCCGTTTCACCACCCAGCAACGCCATACCGTTTTCGAGGCAGCCATCGGTGACGCCCTGCACCACGGCGGTGATCACGTCCGGCTCAATCTTCCCGGTCGCCAGGTAATCGAGGAAGAAGAGTCCCTGTGCGCCGAGGGCCAGGATGTCGTTGACGCAGTGGTTGACGATGTCGCGGCCCACGCTGCGGTGATAGTCGCCGCCGAGCGTGAAGGCGAGGTGCAGCTTGGTGCCGACGCCATCGGCGCTGGCCACGAGGATCTGCTCGGGGCCGGACGGGATCCGCCAGGTGCCGCCGAAGTGCCCGATTGGTCCGGCCTGGGTGCCAAGGGTGGCCTGTGCGTTTTCTCGAATGCGGGCAATGGCGGCCATCTTGGCATCGATATCGACGCCTGCAGCCTTGTAGGCACTCTCCGATCCGGCGCGATCGGTCGTCATGGGCGGTCCTCGTGGGTGTTGGGGAGGGGTTTCGGGCCAGTTCCCGTTTGCGCTAGCGTACCGCGTTTCCCGCCTTGCCTGCACCTGGCGATGCGGCACGTCGATCAGACATCGCGGTTCCTTCAACCGATGCGTTGTGGCAAATCACGGGGACCGAGCTGACCCGTGAACGCAGCGATCCCCGGTCCATGTGTAGACCGGGGATCGCTTGTTGTCGTTGAACTCGTGCCGTCAGCCTCAGGCAGCGCGACGCCGATCCATCAGCCAGGCGCCAGCGCCAAGGAGCGGAAGCGAGACGAGCGGGAGCTGGGTTGGACCCGACCCGTCCTCCGGCATGGTGGCCGGAGGCGGGTTGGTGGCCGCATCGCCCGAACCAGTGTTCGGCGGGGTTTGCGGTTCGACGCAGTTGTAGATCCAGACTTCGCTCAGCTTGTTCGCCTGGACGACCACATCGCCCTGGGCGTTCACGCTGTTCGACTCGGCGTGACACCAGGTGCCATCGACTTCGACCAGTTTGTAGCTGCCCGGCGCCAGGTGCGTCCAGCGGGCGAACCCGTCCGGATTGGCCTGCACCACGACCGGCTCACCGTACTTCTGGGTTTCCGGATCGTACTTCGCCAGGCTGAACGACGCGTTCTGGTGACTCAGGCCGCATTCCTTCTCGAAGTCGTAGCCCTTCGGCGGCGACTTGACCTCGCAGACGAACTTGCGGACCAGGATCGTTCCGGTGTCGGGCGTCAGCACCTCCGGGATGTTGTGCACGGTACAGGTTAGGGTGTCTCCGTAGTTGAGCTTGAACGTCAGCGAACCATTGACCGCCTTCCACTGGTCCACCGCATTGTTGGCGAGACCGCAGAAGAGGTAATCGGTCGGAGTGGTCAGCGGACGATCCTCGGAGATGGTGTAGGTGCCCGGCGTCAGGTCCTCGAATGTCACCTTGCCGCGCTCACCCGTGCCACCAGTGACGGCCTTGCCCGTGACCGGACCCGAGATGCGAATGGTGGTGTTGTTGGTGAGCTGTTCGGTGCTGGCGCAGCTTTCCATGAAGTCCTCGTAGCGAGTTCCATTGAAGCTGGGCGAGCAGGTGAACTTGCTCACGTCGATCTGGATCGGGTCTGGCTCTGGCGGCGCCACGTAGTTGATGACGATGACCGTGGTCATCTGGCCGCGATTGACGCGGACCCGCACCGTTGCCTGGCTTTCGCCATATTGCGGATCGGTTTCCGTGAGCCGATAGATGCCCTCCGTCACCGTCACCTGATACTGACCGTTGGACCCGGTCTGGAACTCGCCCGGTCCACCCGTTCCGTTGTCACCGACAAGGGTGAAGACGGCGTTGCCACGTTCGCAGCCGGCGGTGCGGGCCAGCTCTGCCGACCCCTGTGCTCCGCCGAAGAAGCTCGTGCGGGACTGGCCTTCGGTGAGCGGGCAGTAGAACTTCTGCACCTGCACCGAACCGGTGTTGGCCGGTGGCGGCGTGCGCTGGTCGACGACGTTGACGACCTTCGTCTGGCCCGGACGTACCTGGATACCGGTGACATCGGATGCCTTCTGGTACCCGTACGGCGCCTGGGTTTCGACCAGGGTGTAGGTGCCAGGTTCGAGACCGGAGAAGGTCACGATGCCGTAGGCATCCGTACAGCGAGCGCCCTCGGAGTCTTCCTTGAGGTCGAAACAGGCGCCCTGCAGCGGCCGGCCATCGGTGTTGGTCTTGTTGACCTGCAGCCGTCCAGGCTTGAGCGTGTTTTCGACCGTGACGCGGGTCGTTTCGTTCTGGCGAACGGTCACGTCCTGCTGTTCGGCATACTGCCAGTCAGTTGATGGTGTCACGGTTTCGCGCAGGGTCCAGGTGCCCGTTGGCACCTTGTTGAAGGTGATCTGGCCATCACTGTTGCCATCTGCCGAGTCGCAGACCTGGAAGGTCACGGCGCGATTGCCATCGAAGAGGCGGAAGCACGATCCGGCCAGCCGATTGCCGTCGCCATCGACCTTGGTCACGACGAGGGTTCCGGTCTGGGACGGAGGAATGGCCCGGTTCTCGACAGTGACATTGCGGGTTGATCCGGCAGCGATGGTGACTTCACGATCGGCAGAGGCTTCGTAGCCTGGCGGTGGCGACGTTTCGACGAGGGTGTAGGTGCCAGGCACCACGTTGGGGAAGGTCACCTTGCCATCGTTCACGCCGTCATCGCCGTCGCAGAACGGTCCGTAGGTGCGGTCGCCCTGCAATTCGAAGCAGGCGCCTTCCAGCACCAGTGACGCGTCAGCAGCGTCGACCTTGGTCACGACGAGGCGTCCAGGCTTGGGATAGTCGATGACACGCACGGTCTGGTCCTTGCCGGCCACCATGGTGACCGAGACCGGGGACGAGATGTTCCACGCTGGTGAGGGCGCTCGCGTCTCGACCAGCATGTAGGAGCCAGCCGGGACGTTCTCGAAGACGAGGGTGCCGTCATTTGGTGACGAGTCGTTGGCATCGCACCGGGTCATGATCGTCGTTTGGCCCTGACGCAGGGCGAAGCACGAGTTGCCGAGCGGCTCGTCGTTCGGGTCGACCTTTTCGACCGTCAACGTGGAGGGCTGCGGAAGGGCGTCCAGGCGAATCTCGTACGAGGTGTTGCCGCCGCCTTCAACGGTCACGGTTCGTTCGGCAGCGGTCGCGAAGCCCGGTGGCGTGGTCGACATCGTCAGCGTGTAATCACCGGCGGGCAGGTCGACGAGTTGAATGACACCGGTCTGGGCGTTGAGATCGCTGGCGTCGTTGTCGCAGGCGGTCAGGTCTGCTGGACCGCTGAGATCGTAGCAGGCGCCGCCAAGCCGTTCATTCGTGGCGTTGTTGCGTGTGATCAGTTCGAGAGACCCGGTGGCTGGCTGGTCGTCCAGCACCACGGTGATTACGCCCTGGTTGTCCTCACCGGCGGTGACCGTCACGCTCGGGCTATCCGAACTCTGGTACCCCGGAATGCCGGCGGTCGACGCGGCCGTCAGCGAGGCCGAATACGATCCGGCCGGGACATCGTTGATCTGGATCACGCCATCGGCGGGGTCACTGTCACCGGTGCCGTTGTCGCAGACGGGTCCCACCACGACGACGTCGTTTTGCGCCAGTTCGACACACCCACCGGCAACCGGCTCTGCATCACCGGTTTGCACCAGCATGCGCAGGTTGCCTGTTTCGGGCGGCGTGAGTTCGAGATTGAACGTCAGATCGGTCAGTTGGCCAGCGGCGACATCAGCCTGCTGCTCCTCGGGCGCCGCATATCCTTCCGGATACGTGGAAATCACGGCGTCGTAAGTGCCCGGCGCGACACCATCAATCTGGATCACACCGATGGCTGGATCAACGTCGTTGGCGTCGTTGTCGCAGACCGTCGTCAGGTTCACCAGTTCGAGACAGGTGCCGCCCAGCGGTCCTTCGGTTCCGTTGACTGTCGCACTAACCGAGCCATTGGCGGGCTGGAGCTCGAAACTCAGCGTCGCCTGTTCATTGGCGATCACCGTGACGGTCTGCGCGTCTGGTGCCTGGTACTGATCGGGCACGTTCGACAGTGAGGCAGAGTAGTCACCGACCGGTACGTCCTGGACGACGATGACGCCTGGTGCTCCATCCTGATCACCTTCGCCGTTGTCGCAGACGGTGATCTGCTCGCCGAGTACGAGGCAGGTGCCTTCAACGGCGGAGCCATTGGCAAGGATGGTGGCCTGCACCGAGCCCGTTTCTGGTTCGTGGGGCACCTGGATCGGCTCGTTCTCGCCAGCCACGATCGTGATCGACCGCGGATCGACCTGCTTGAATCCTGCCGGTGGCTGGGTTTCGATCAGGGTGTAGTCGCCCGGAGCGATGTCCGTGAAGGTTGCGAATCCGTCGTTGGCGATACCGCCGTTCGAATCGTCATCGCACTGCGCGGCAACTTCGGTGTCACCGGTCATCAGTGCCCAGCACGCGCCGCCAACCGGATTGCCATCGGCGTCGGTCGCGATGACCTGAACCGTGCCGGTCTGCGCAACCAGAGTGAGGGATTCTTCCGTGACCTGGCCAGCGGAGATGGTGACGCCGGTCAGCCCGGTATTCGGTTCAAAGCCAGCCGGAACAGCGTCAACCGTCACGTCGTAGGTGCCCGGAGCGATGTCGTTGATGAGGATGACGCCAACCGCCGGGTCAGCATCACCGGCCTGGTTGTCGCAGATCGAGTCGGTAACTCCGGCGACCGTCAGGCAGGTGCCATCGACCGTGAGTGGCTGGTTTCCGTCGTCGAACAGGCTGACTTCCAGACCGCCCGTGGCAGGCTCCTGCTCGGCCAGGGGGACTTCGGTGATCTGGCCTTCGTTGACGGTGACATCCGGCCAGTCGGTGTCGGTCAACTCGGAAGGACCCGAGGTGACTTCGAAGGAATAGGTTCCGGGTGGGACGTCGGCGAGGAGAATGGTGTCATCACTCGGGTCCTGGTCGGTTTCGTCGTTGTTGCAGCCCGCTGGCGGGTTCCGCATGCCGATTCCACCAGTGGTGTTGAG
>JAEZJB010000206.1 GCA_023415845.1 Chloroflexota bacterium
TCGCCTTCGCGGGCCAGGTCTGCATTTCGGTGCAGCGCGTATTCATCCATGAGCAGGTCTACGCCGAGGTCCGCGAGCGACTGGTTGCCGCCACCGAAACGATTCGGATCGGAAATCCGGCGGACACCACAACCGAACTCGGCCCGATGATCGACGACAAGGCCGCCACTCGCACCCAGGAGTGGGTCGACCTGGCCGTGCAGGAGGGCGCGAGGGTCCTGACTGGCGGCAAGGCAGATGGGCGCGTATTCCCTCCCACCGTGATCGAGGGTGCCAGTCCGGAGAGCTTCGTCTGCTCTCGAGAAGCTTTCGCACCGGTGGTCACGATCTCACCTGTCGCATCGTTTGCCGAGGGCATCGAACGCTTGAACGACTCGGATTACGGGCTGCAGGCGGGTATCTTCACCAATCGGCTTGAAAACGCGCTTGCTGCCTACGAGCGCATCGAGGCCGGTGGCGTCATCATCAACGACGTCCCCTCCTATCGAATCGACCACATGCCGTATGGCGGAATCAAGGCGTCGGGAGTTGGCCGAGAAGGCATTAAGTACGCGATTGAGGACATGACCGAATTGAAGCTGATGGTGATCAACCGGCTCGAGTCGCAACGCATCGACTGATCGCCTCGACACTCGACCACCATCGAATCGTGCTGAGCGGTGGCGGCCACGCCCGGCCAAGCACTGTGAACGGCACCCGGACCTCGTCGCCCGGATGCCGTTCTTGCGTGGATTCACAACGCTCAGATGGCGATCAGGCCTCGAAGCGTTCCGAAGTTCCGCCGGTCGTAGTCGCCGGCGTCGTCCTTCTCGGTCTCGAGAATTCCGGGCACTCCAGCCAGACGTGAGTCGTTGACGAACTGGCGGAAACCCTCCAGCCCAATCTCACCGTCGCCGATGTGGTCATGGCGATCCTTGTTCGACCCAAGCGGATTCTTCGAGTCGTTGAGGTGGATGACCTTGAGCCGATCGAGGCCAATCAACCGATCGAACTGGCCCATCATCTCGGCGTAAAGCTCAGGCGTGCGGAAATCATAGCCCGCGGCGAAGACGTGGCAGGTATCGAGACACACGCCCACCCGCTCCGGTTCATCGACGCGTTCGATGATCGCGGCGATTTCTTCGAAGGATCTGCCCAGCGCAGTTCCCTGTCCGGCGGTGGTTTCCAGCAGGGTGATGGCCTGGTTGTCCGGAATGGCAGCAAAGATCTCGTTCAGCGATTGCGCAAAACGTTCGATGCCGGCCTCGACGCCAGAACCCGTGTGCGCTCCCGGATGCGTGACCAGGTAGGGAATACCCAATTCATCACAGCGCCGGAGCTCGTCGGTAAATGCCGGAATCGACTTCGCGAGGATATCCTCTTTCGGTGAGGCGAGATTGATCAGGTAGGAATCGTGGACGACCAGCTTGTCGGTGCCGATCCCGGTTCGTTCGACTTCAGCGCGAAACTTCTCGACCACTGCTGGGTCGAGGGGCTTTGCCTGCCACTGGCGCTCATTCTTGGAGAAGATCTGGATCGCCTGCGCGCCCACATCGACTCCCCGCTGGGGCGCACGATCGACACCGCCAGTAGCAGATACGTGAGATCCGAAAGCCAAGACCATTCCTAGAGTCCTTCCGTCGTGGTGGCATGTTCGATCAGGTCGGCGAGTTTCGTTGCGTTGTGCCCCACCACGACCTCATCGTTTCCGATGACGATCGGGCGCCGGAGCAATGTCGGCTCCTTGAGCATCAAGGTCAGCAACTGGTCATCATCCAGGGCATCGATTTCGTCCATCCTCGCCTGATAGACCTTGCTTCGCCTGGAGAGCACTTCGCGCGGGGTGAGTCCCGCTCGCGCAAGAACCTGCTCCAGTTCGTCTCGAGTGAAGCGGTGGCGAAAGTAATCGCGGTAAACGTAGTCCGCGCCGGACTCTTTCAGTTGCTGGTCGGTCTTGCGACAGGATGTGCACGTCGTATATCCGTACAGGTCGATCGTCACTGGAATTCCTCCATTGTTACCAGACCTCGTGACTGTGTCCGTACAATCTTCGCACACCGGCACCCATGCTACACTCAGGGCGCCGCAGAAGGGCGCCGCCCCTTCCCCGCTTCCCGGAGACGCCATCGCGTGAGCCAGCAATCCATCTTCTCGGCAATGCCGGCGCCCGACGTCTCACTCGTCATCCCCGTCTACAACGAATCCAGCCGGATCGGCGCGTGCCTCGAGCACCTCACCTCGTGGGCATCAACGCGCCGTGAGTCGTTTGAGATCATCGTGGTCGACGACGGTTCGACGGATGACACCGCCCTCATTGCCGATCGCTGGGCGATTCAGTTTCCCGAAATTACCGTGCTGCGGGAGCCTCACCGGGGCAAAGCAAACACGGTGCTGGCGGGCCTTGCATTTGCCCACGGCAGGATCGCCGGTTTTCTCGATGTCGACCTCGCAACACCGATCGAAACCTGGGATGCCGCCGCAACCGCATTCCGCCAGGGGGCCGATGTGGTGATCGCCTCCCGTGAGGGAGTTGGGGCTTATCGCGTAGGTGAACCCTGGTACCGCCATGCGATGGGGCGTGCATTCAATGGACTGATCCGCCTGCTCCTGCTCCCCGGAATCCATGATACCCAGTGCGGATTCAAGTTCTTCTCGCAGGCTGCGCTGCAGGTGATTTTGCCGCGCACCCAGCTCTACCGAAACTCAGCGGCGATCACCCGGCCGCGCGTGACTGCCTTCGATGTGGAGTTGCTCTATATCGCGCGAGAACATCACCTGCGCATGGTTGTGATCCCCGTCACCTGGACCTATGGCGAACACACCAAGGTCAATCCGGTGACAGACACCCTGCAAAACGTCCGTGATGTGATCCAGGTTCGCATCAACGGCTGGCGGGGGCGTTACAACTAGCGGCCTCCTCGCCGTTTCGGGTGCGGGTGTCATCTCCGGGAGAACTGCCGCTCCATTTCGTCCTGCGACATGTGCAGCATCGTCGGACGGCCATGTCCGCAGGCGCGCGGTTGCTGGGTTCGTTCGAGCTGGGCAACCAGCTCCCGCATTTCAGGCAACGACAGGACCTGGCCGGCCCGGATCGAGGTATGGCAGGCCGCGCTGATCGCCACCGAATCCAGCCATGAATCTCCGGCGCCGCCGTCCGCCAGTTCCTGCAGGATGGCGTGGATCCGTTCGCCAACATCAACGCCTCGGACCAGGGCCGGCACCTGCCTGATCGCGATGGATTGTCCTCCAAAGCGCTCGATGTCAAACCCCAGTGCCCGGAGTTCCTCGGTTGACCGCTCGAATGCCCCCATCTCTTCCGGAGAGAGTTCAACGACAAGCGGATCGAGGAGCGGCTGAACGTCGACTGCCTTGGCGACCATCTGGGCCAGGATTTTCTCGTACATCACTCGCTCATGGGCAGCATGCTGGTCGATCATGAACATGCCTTCCGGCCCTTCGGCAATGATGTAGGTGCCCGCAACCTGCCCCAGCACGCGCATCACCGGCACCCCGGATTGATGGATTTGCGGACGCGGCGCCGGAT
>JAEZJB010000212.1 GCA_023415845.1 Chloroflexota bacterium
CACGATCATGGAGTTCGATCCCGAACTCGTGATCCCGAACCGGGATCTCAGCATCGCCGACGGTGCCATCCTGCCGTTCATGCGGTCCGGTCTGGAAAACTCGAAGTGGTACGGCTCGCTGCTGGAAGCCGTCGCCGAAACCTATGGCTTCTCGCTCTACGTGCCGGTCCGCGAGTTGTCGCCAGAGCACCTCGGCATCCTGCTCTACGGCAGCAAGGGTGAGCCGGTCAAGGTGCAGTACGAATCGAAGAGCGGCCGCAAGCGCACCTACGATGTGACCTATGAGGGCATCATCCCCAACCTGCAGCGTCGGCTCAACCAGACCGCGTCCGAGTCGGTTCGCGAGGACATGGAACGCTACATGGCGCTCCGGCCCTGTCCCGTTTGCCATGGTGCGCGGCTCAAGCCGGAAGTGCTGGCGGTAACGGTCGATAGCCGATCGATCGTGGACGTCAGCCGTATGCCCATCCACCAGGCGCAGGCGTACTTCACGAATCTCAACGCCGACCCGCTGACCGACGATTCCGCGATCTTCACCCATCGTGAGTACCTGATCGCCCGCCAGATCCTGAAGGAAATCAGGGAGCGCCTCGGCTTCCTCGTCGACGTCGGGCTCGATTACCTCACGCTCGAGCGATCGGCCAACACGCTTTCCGGCGGCGAGGCTCAGCGCATCCGCCTCGCCACCCAGATCGGGTCCAGCCTGATGGGCGTGCTCTACATCCTCGACGAGCCCAGCATCGGCCTTCACCAGCGCGACAACGCCCGCCTCATCCGCACCCTCGAACGGCTGCGGGACATCGGCAACACACTAATCGTTGTCGAGCACGATGAAGACACCATGCGGGCCGCCGACTGGATCGTTGACATCGGGCCGGGTGCTGGCGAGCACGGTGGCCACATCATCGCCGAAGGTGACATGGAAGCGATCGCGAACACGCCGGGCTCGATCACGGGTGAGTTCCTGAGTGGCCGCCGGTCAATTCCGGTCCCCGTGTTGCGGCGCCCCGGAAACGGACATCATCTGGTCCTGCGCGGCGCGCGCGAGAACAACCTGCGCGATGTCACGGTCAAGTTCCCGCTCGGCACGTTCACCTGCATCACCGGTGTGTCGGGATCGGGCAAGAGCTCGCTGATCACCGACACGCTGCACAAGCGGCTGGCGATGGACCTTCATCGCGCTCGCCACAAGCCGGGGGCCCACGACTCGCTCGATGGCATCAAGCACCTCGACAAGGTGATCGAGATCGACCAAAGCCCGATTGGCCGCACTCCGCGGTCGAACCCGGCCACCTATACGGGCCTGTTCACCCCGATTCGCGAACTCTTCGCCTCCATGCCGGAAGCGAAGGCCCGTGGCTACCAGGCGGGCCGGTTCTCGTTCAACGTGAAGGGCGGCCGGTGTGAAGCCTGCAAGGGCGAGGGGATCATCCAGATCGAGATGAACTTCCTGCCTGATGTCTTCGTGCCCTGCGAGGTCTGCCACGGGGCGCGGTACAACCGGGAAGCGCTCGAGATCCTGTACAAAGGCAAGTCGATCGCCGACGTGCTGAGCATGACGGTCACCGAAGCCCTGGAATTCTTCGAGAACATCCCGTCGATCAGGAACAAGCTCCAGACCCTCGAGGATGTCGGTCTCGGCTACATCCGTCTCGGCCAGCCCGCGACGCAGCTCTCCGGTGGCGAAGCACAGCGTGTCAAGCTCTCCAGCGAACTTTCGCGCCGAGCGACGGGTCGGACGCTGTACATCCTCGACGAGCCCACCACCGGTCTCCACTTCGCCGACATCGAGCGGCTTCTTGGCGTGCTCCAGCGACTGGCGGATGGTGGCAATACCATCGTCGTCATCGAGCACAACCTCGACATCATCAAGTCTGCCGACTGGATCATCGACATGGGTCCGGAAGGCGGCTCGGGGGGCGGCATGGTCGTCGCCGAAGGCACGCCGGAAGAGGTCGCGGCAACGCCAGGATCGTTCACCGGCGATTTCCTGCGGCCAATGCTGGAGCCCATGCGGCTCGCCGCCGACTAACCACGCACGGAAACGAAGCCTCTGACAGTGGTGCGCCGTTCCTTTCGCGGGACGCGCACCACTAACTATTGTGTTTCCATTGACAACGGGGACACAGATTGTGGATGCATCAGGCGCGTGCTAGTATCGAATCAGTGGCTAGACGCACGGTTGCATCCGGCTCCTGGTGCGAAGGTTGTCCGCGGCAACCCTGACCTGAGGGTGTAGGCAGGGTGAATAACGCCGTCCTTGTTCTGAACCAGAACTACGAACCGCTCAATGTCTGCAATGTCCGCCGGGCCCTGGTGCTGGTCATCGGCGGCAAGGCGGAAGTTCTCGAAGCAGATTCGCGCTCACTTTCGAGTCCCTCCACGTCGTACGTGGCTCCATCGGTGATTCGGCTGGTCTACATGATCCGCCGGCCGCGTCCCCGCGTGAAACTGTCGCGACGTGAGGTATTCATCCGCGACAACTACACCTGCCAGTACTGCGAACGCCAGATGTCAGACCTCACCATCGATCATGTCATTCCCCGCTCACGCGGTGGCCAGCACGTCTGGGACAATGTCGTGTCAGCCTGCCGCCAGTGCAACCATCGCAAGGGCGGCAAGAGTGTCGCCGAAGCGCGGATGTCCCTGCACAAGCAACCTCACGAGCCCCGGGCAGGCACGTACTACACCATCGAGCGGCGGCTGGATTCCTCACTCCAGTCCGGCTGGCAGAAGTTCCTGCCTGGCATCGAAACGTCGACGCACTTCTCATCCGACTCTCGCCGCCCCGCGTGAGACAATAACGAAGCCACGTGCTTCGATGTTGTCGACGCGGGGTTCGCAGGATGTTGCCGGTAGGCGAATGCCCACCGGCATTACCTTGTGCGTTTCACGATCGAAACCAGGAGCTCTGAACAATGCTTGACATCGCACGCATTCGCGAACAACCGGACCGGGTCCGCGAACTTTGCCGCCAGAAAAATGTCGACGCCCCCATCGATGAGGTACTGACCCTCGATGAGCAGCGTCGCACCTTGATCGGCGAGGTCGAGGAAATCAAGGCCCGGCGCAACAGCGGCTCGAAAACCATTGGCCGCACGAAGGATCCCGAGGAGCGCCAGCGGCTGATCGCCGAAATGAGTGGACTTGGCGACCAGATCGACGCACTCGACGACCAGTTGCGGCAGGTGGAGTCGAATCTCCACGAACTGATGCTTGGCATTCCCAATCTCCCGGATCCCGACGTTCCGGTCGGCCCCGACGCGGACAGCAACACGGTCTACGCGCAGAAGGGTGAAGCGCCGTCGTTCAACTTCACGCCGAAGCCGCACTGGGAAATTGCCGAGGACCTCGGCATCATCGACTTCGAACGCGGCGTAAAGATCGCTGGCACCCGCGGCTACGTGATGGTGGGCGACGGTGCTCGCCTGCAGCGCGCACTCGTCGCCTGGATGCTCGACGTCCACACGCTGCAGCACAACTACACTGAAGTGATCCCGCCTCACCTGGTGCTGAGCGAATCGCTGGTCGGCACCGGCAACCTGCCAAAATTCGCTGACACCCTGTATCGCGACATCGACGAGGACAAGTGGCTCATTCCGACCGCCGAAGTGCCCGTCACCAACCTGTACCGCGACGAAATCCTGCCCGAGGACGCGCTGCCGATCTATCACACCGCCGCGACGATGTGCTTCCGCCGGGAGCAAATCTCGGGAGGGCGCGAGGTCCGGGGCATCAAGCGCGTGTTTGAATTTCAGAAGGTTGAGCTGGTCAAATTCGCCCATCCAGATCATTCGGAGGCGGAGTTGCAGAAGCTGCTCGACGAGGCCCTGGTTATCGTCGAAGGACTCGGGCTCCCCTATCGCATT
Source organism: Chloroflexota bacterium (assembly GCA_023415845.1). Taxonomy (GTDB): domain Bacteria; phylum Chloroflexota; class Chloroflexia; order Thermomicrobiales; family UBA6265; genus JACCYX01. Next base: position 3,870 of record JAEZJB010000212.1, read on the forward strand.
CTCAACTTGTCGACAGGCGACATGACCTTCGCCTCGGCGCATACCTACGATATCGAAACCTGGGCACCTGGATCGGACGAGTGGCTGGAAATCTCGTCATGCTCGCTCTTCCGCGATTACCAGGCGCGCCGGGCAAATGTCCGCTTCCGGCCCAGCGAAGGTGGCCGGCCCCAGTTCGTGCACACCCTGAACGGCTCGGGCCTGGCTCTTCCCCGCACCATCATCGCGATTCTGGAGAACTACCAGCAGGCCGACGGCACCGTTGTGATTCCACCGGTGCTGCGGCCCTACATGGGCGGGCAGGACGTGATCGGCAAACGCTAGGCCCGCATTTCGGGACAAACAATGGCGCCCTGGACGTGCGTTGACGGCACATCCAGGGCGCTTTTTCAGGGCGGAGAGGGCGGGATTCGAACCCGCGGAGGCTCTCACCTCTCCGGTTTTCAAGACCGGCGCAATCGGCCGCTCTGCCACCTCTCCGCCGCAGATTCTACCCCAACACCGGTCCACCCTGCAGGCGCTGCTTCCCCGCATCCGGTTGACGCTTGTGGCAGGACGCAACCTCGCCTCGCTCGCATGCGACATTCCTGCACGACCAACTCGTCCGACGCTTGGACGAACCTCGCTGCGGTTTGGTAGACTGACGCCTGCGCTGGGGAGATGGCCGAGTGGTTGAAGGCGCGCGCCTGCTAAGCGTGTATAGGAGTAATTCTCCTATCGAGGGTTCGAATCCCTCTCTCTCCGCCGGGAAAGCCAGGACGTCGCTTGTCGGCTGCTTCCAAAGCGGCTATACTCCCACTCGCGCAATGCGCGCCTGTAGCTCAGGGGATAGAGCGTTGGGTTGCGGACCCAAAGGCCGCAGGTTCGAATCCTGCCAGGCGTACCACGCAAAAGTAATTCGACGAGAGGCGAAGGATGTATTCCTTCGCCTCTCGTCATTTCACCTCGTGAGATCACGCCGTAACATGGCGTTCCTCTGCCCCGCGTCCGCCCGATCCCGACTTCGCCGGATTCAGTGACAGTCAACCAGCCACCTCTATCATCTTCTCGTCGGCACCTGAAAAGGTAGGTCCTTGTTGATCACATTTCTCCTTTTGGCGTCCGGGGCGCGACCGCCAATTGCCCATCTCCTAACCCGCTGCTAGGATGCCCACTCGGATTCATGTCGTGCCTGGCGAACTGATGGAGGAATGGATGACGGGGACAGTGCTCACTCGGCGAGGTTTTCTTGGCGCGGTCGGAGCCGGCGCCGTAGCGGTGGCTGTTCCCTCGTCGCCGGCGCTTGGACGAGCGAGGAAGACCTTCGCCTCCCAGGCCACACCGCTGGCTGGTCGCGATCCGTGGGACGATCTGGCCAGGCGCCTTCGCGGGCGGCTCCTGCGCCCCGGTGACGCCATGTATGCGGCGGCCACACTGATCAATGCCTCGCGGTATCAGGGCGACATGCCGGCGGGTGTTGCCGTCTGTGTCGCTCCGGAAGACGCGGTCACCTGCGTCAACTGGGCGCGCGACAACGGTGTGCCATTCGCCGTCCGCTCTGGCGGTCACTCCTATGCCGGTTTCTCCACATCTTCGGGCCTCGTCATCGATGTCAAAGGCATGCGATCGGTCGAACTGAATCCGTCCGCCGGCACGGTCACGGTCGCTGGCGGCGCCAACAATGCCGACATCGGTGCCGCCGCTGCCCCCTACGCCGCCTATTTCCCCGCAGGACGCTGTCCGACAGTGGGCGCGGCTGGCCTCACCCTCGGTGGAGGCTGGGGCTTCAGCAATCGCCTCCTCGGGCCAACCTGCGACTCCCTGGTCTCGACAGACCTGGTGATCGCGACCGGCGAGTTGGTGACCGCGTCGGCCGACGAGAATGCCGATCTGTTCTGGGCCGTCCGGGGTGGGGGCGGAGGCAACTTCGGCGTCCACACCTCGCTCACCTACGCCACGGTTGGTGTCGGTGAGGTTTCGGTGTGCTCGATGTCATGGAAGGGTGGCGACACCGCTGCTCTTGTCGACATCCTCAATCGCACCCAGGTCGATGGTCCACGCGAACTTGGTCTTCGCCTCGCTGTCTATCCCTCAACCCGCATGCCGCGCGTCGAACCGGGGCCGATGGTCGTTGACGTGATAGGACTCTACTGGGGACCGGCCTCTGAACTCGAGGAACTGATGTCACCAATCGAGGAGATCCAGGCTCCGGAATCTCGGACCGTCAAGGACCTCCCCTTCGCCGAGGCTGTGAAGTTCCTCTGGGGATTCACCCCCACCGGCGCCTACGCCCTCAAGACCGGGTTCGTGCAGGGCAGCGTATCTCCCGCGGGTATCGAAACGATGCTCGACTGGCTCGCGGACATGCCAGGCGTCCCTTCCCGCGAGCAGGACAGCACTATCGGGCTCTATTGCTGGGGCGGAAAGGTGAGCGAGGTTGGCCCAGAGGAGTCGGCCTTCGTCCACCGCGCCGCCGACGCCATGTTCAAGGTGGAAATCGGCTGGGACCCGCAGGACGACCCGAACGACATTGCCGCCAACCTCGAATGGCTGGAGGGATTCCACGCGGAAATGCAGCCATATCTGGCAGGTGGTGCCTATCAGAACTTCCCGGACCGCTCGCAGGAGGATTGGGCCGAGGCCTACTACGGCGAAAATCTCGCTCGCCTTTCCGAAGTCAAGCGCACCTGGGACCCTGGGAATCTCTTCCGCTTCGAGCAAAGCATTCCGCTCAAATAGCGCCAATCTCCAGACGTTCCCGCTGCCATCCCCGTGGCAGTAACGGCTCTGCTGAGACGATCCGCACTTACAGCAATCCGAACACTCAGACCAGAGGAGACGCCGGTTCTCGGTGTCTCCTCTGGTCTTTGACTGAGGTCTTTCCGGTGGAAGGCGAAATGCGAAGCGGACTCAGGCAGATCTGCCCTGACATTCGGCGACCGACTTTGGTACAATCTCGCGCGGAGAGGTGTCCGAGCGGTTTAAGGTGCTGCTCTCGAAAAGCAGTGTGGTGACGAGCCACCGCGGGTTCGAATCCCGCCCTCTCCGCCGCCGGCGGCCTGATTCGGTCCCCGTCCCTGGAAGGGTCGCATAGTTGGCCTAGTGCGCGCGCCTGGAAAGCGCGTATCCGGTAACACGGATCGCGGGTTCGAATCCCGCCCCTTCCGCCAGTTCACACACCACAACCTGAACCCATTCCCTGATGGCATTCAGCCATCGCTGCCACGACTTCGTTGCGGTAGGCGATCGACGCCTGTGCTCCGTGGCGCGTCACCGAAATGCTCGCGGCCTGCACGGCAAAGCGTAGCGCTTCTTCCAGCGTCGCCCCTCCAGCGAGCTCGGCCGCAAAGGCCCCACAAAAAGCATCACCGGCACCGGTCGTATCAACCGCCTCGACCGGAATGCCTGCCACGTGCAGCGATTGCCCACCATCACCGGCATACACCCCATCGGCCCCCGCGGTCACGACGGCCGTAAGCGCGTATCGTTGGGCGAGTTTCATCGCAGCATCACCATGATCCGCTACCGTCTGCCCCAGAATCTCGATCGCCTCGTGCTCGTTCACGATCAGGATGTCGACGTTCTCCAGCAGGTCAACGCTCGTGGTTGGGTCAGGAGCAGCATTGAGCATGGTCCGCACGTTGTTGGACCGCGCCGCTTCCAGCAGGCTCCGCAACGCGCCATGAGGGACCTCGTTCGGCGCCAGCACCAGATCGGGACGGATTCGCTCGTAGGCGGCTAACGTTGCTTCCGGTGTCACCTGCAGGGTGGTGCCCGGAATGTAGGCGATCCGGTTTTCCCCGCCGTTCTCCACCAGAATCAGGGCGACGCCGGATGTGCCCCCGGCAATGACCTCGACGCTCGAGGTGTCGACACGATCGGCGTCGAGGTCAGCGAGGCGATCCTTCCCGAATTGGTCATCACCAACCGCGCCAACGAGGTATGCCGCTCCACCGGTGCGGGCCACGGCAACCGCCTGATTCGCCGCCTTGCCGCCGCCAAACACGGCAAACCCCGTACCGGTGATGGTCTCGCCCGCCTCCGGCGCGCGATCCATCAGCCCAACCAGGTCGGTGTTGATCGCCCCCGCGACCAGGACGACTGCCTGCTTTTTCACGCTTCACTCTCGTTCCCGGACCGTCGCCATGGCATCAGCCAGCCCGGCAACTGACGCCGAATCGACTGCCACGCCGTGGCTGCCGCCGCCAGCCAGCGCTCGTCTGCTGGCTGTGGCCCGAACTGGTCCACTTCATACGTCTTCACGATCTGCTCGATTTCGCGCCGCGCATGTGGTGCACGCGTCGCCATCGCCCGGCCAAACTCCCGCGGCGTCGCCGCATCGGTCGTCTGCACGCCTATCATCGCGCCTAGCCGCCGAAGGCGGAAGTAAAAGGCACTTCCAGCTGGCAGGTTCCGTAATGGATAGCTCCAGGCCAGCCACACCAATCCCGCGACCGCAGCAATCCCCCCGATCACCGCCAGCGGAATCCATGGGACCGACGAGCCGCCGCCCGAATCTTCCTCAACCACGGTGGGCAGGACCGGTGTGGACTCGGGCGTGATCTCCGTGGAGGGCGCCGTCGGTTCGCTGGCCACCGGTGAAGACACAGGCGGAATGGTCGGCTCCATCTCTGGTGCCTCAGGCTCTTCAGCCAGGTTCCCGCCCACCCCTGTCCCCTCGTCCTCACGCAGCGACTCGGAAGATGTTGGCTCGAAGGGAATCCAGCCATACCCGGGAAAATACGCTTCGGTCCAGGCGTGCGCGTCGCTCTGCAAATACACGAACCCGGCCCGCTCGTTGTCGTACGCTCCAGGCGCATATCCGACCACAACCCGAGATGGAATGCCGATCGCCCGCAGCATCACGGCCATCGCCGTTGCCGAGTACTCACAATAGCCGCGTTGTCGCTCGAACAGCAGGTAGTCGACGATGTCGGCACCTTCGGGGGGCGCCGTCACATTTTCGTCGTAGATCATCGTGGCGCGGATAAAGTCTTCCAGCGCCCGCGCCTTCGCGTAGGGATTGTCGTACTGCTCCGTCACCTCGAACGCCAGTTCGATCGTACGCGCCGTCACCGTCTCTGGCAGCGACAGGTAACGATTTTCTACCCAGTCCGGATAGGTGGTCGGAGCGGTCGCAAGATCCGCCGCCGAGGCTACGCTGGTAGCGGAGACCACCCGGTAGGAGTCACCGGCCTCAACCGGCGTGCGGGAAGAGACGCCTTCGACGTCGTCGTAGACCGGTAACTGCCCGCTCACCACCAATGACTCGACCCGGCCACTGGCCCCGATCGTCCAGTCGACATTGAGGAATCGGCTGGCAAGGTCTTCCACCTGCCGGCCGATTTCCATTTGCAGCACGCCATCCTCCGTGACCGGCGAGCCTCCGTCATCCTCCGAGAACGTGGCCGCCAGCAGCACCGCGCCTAATCCCCGAAGTTCTCGGGGGAGTGCGGACAGGTCGTCGGGACCGGTCAGCGCGAAGGACACATTGTCCAGTTGCTGCCAGGACATGCGAACCGATGCCTCAACGCTCACGTTCTGGAACGTGTCCACGGTGAATAACTGCCCGTCAGTCGGGGTCAATGGCCGAATCTCGACCGCCTGCGAAGTGCGATCCGTCATCACGTCGGGCGAGAGGGGGACATCCTGGCTGGGTCCAAAAGTCATTTCCGGCGAGTACCGGCGACCGTCCGGACCATCCGCCTCGAACGTCTCCTCGACCGCCGAATACCATCCACGCCCTGTATAGGCATCGAAGGTCTGGGCGGTGAGGTATGGCGCCGAATCCGCCGCTACGACCACCTCGGGCGTATCGCCGAGTTCGAGCGGCCCGCCAATCGCAAACGAGTCTCCAAAAGACGAATAATTGCCGCTGACCTTCACCTGCCCATCACGCGCGTCGCCGGTTACCCGTTCGAGAAATTCGGCAGCGGATTCCTGCATCGTCGTCGCTTGCCGCCCCACTTCAGCCATCAGCGGCTGCAGCGTGGCCTGGGACACCGATGCAGGCGCCACAACCGCGATCAGCGTCGCCACGACCGCCAGAATCGAACCCCAGACCAGCGCCAGGCTCCCGGGACGATCCGAGGCGTTCAGGCCGCGCCGACGCCACCATGCTTCGCGATCGAGCATGTTCTGGCGCACGAGCAACAGCAGGGACAGCAGCCCATAGGCGGTTAGCAAACTGGCAGACGAGACCTCGGCGAAGCCGAGATTGACCAGGATGAAGAACCCCGGCAACAGGACGGTCGCCAGCACCCACCCCCGCCGCAGGAGGCACCAGGCCGACAGGTAACTCACCAGCCACAGGATGGTTGCCATGAGGAAGCTGATCAGCTGGGCTTCAAGTCTCTCATCGAGCGGATTTCCGAGGTACCAGTCCACCGCCGCCCGGCCCAGCTCCTGCACCCGGGCCATTCGGCCGACAGTCTCCTCCGCAGGCACCACCTGCCGGAGCGTCAGGAACAACGTCAACCCGATTCCGCTGCCGATCGCGACCAGGTGCGCGAGCGAATCTGGCCAGGGCGACTTCGCCAACGCCGACCCAACAAGCGCCGCGAGGGCAGCAATCACGACCACCGGCAGCGTGAGATCCGTCCAACCTGCAAGTTCCACACTCAGGCCGGCAAGAATCGCGATGCCCATCACCAGTAGCACCGCAATCACATATCCGACCACAGAGTCGGCGTTCGTCGAACGGAAACGTTCATCACGCCCCGGAATATGGGTCCTGTTCATGGCCTGAAAGCGTTTCGCGCCGAACCGCTGGCTGTCTCCAGCCCTGCCCCGACGCCGAGTTGGGAAACTGATACGTGTGCGGCAAGAAGATCGCCAACCACCGGATCACCATCATCTGTCCCGATCAGGACGACCGCCACGGGCACGCCTCGCTGCACCAGCGACCGCAGGGCAACGATCCAGGGCCCCGTCGTGCGAGAGGTCACCACCATCAGCCCACTCATCCGCGTGAATCGCCGTCCATCCGCCTCCAGTGCGGCGGACAGGTCTCGATTCCCAAACGGCGTGACCACCGCCAGCGTTTCGAAGACCTTCAACCATTGGCGGCTCGAGGCATCCGGCTCGATCCGGATCGGCATCTCCCGGTTGATGATCAACCCGGCTTTCCGTCCATCCTGCAACGCTCGCTCCACGAGAGACCCGGCCACGGCAATGCTGTATTCGATCTTGCCGTCAAGGTCGCGCAGGTGTTCATGCCGTGTTGCGTCTGGCAATCCCTCCAGCGGGTCGTGTCCCAGATCGAGCAACACCCAGACATCGGACGATGGCTCGGGCTCGAACTCCTTGACCATCATGCGGCCCTGGCGTGCCGTAGCCGTCCAGGCGATCCGGTTGAGCGCATCGCCTGGTACGTATTCCCTGATCCCGGCCACGG
>JAEZJB010000213.1 GCA_023415845.1 Chloroflexota bacterium
TTGGTGCGCTCGCGCTGGTCGGAGCCCTGATCGTTCCACTTGCACCGCACCTCCCTGCCCTCGTTCACCTTCCCGCCGATCTTGGGCCGGAGGCAACATCTTCGGGCGAACTGTCTGAAAGTCAGCTCCTGCCGCCAACCCTTGAAGCCGAATTGCTGACCAGCTGGGCGTTCCCCGGTCTCACCGCCTGGCATTTCGCGACGTCGTTAATCCCCCTCGCCGCGAGCGCGCTTGCCGTCTGGGGTGCCACGCGTCGTGCCTCGGCGGAAAGTGGGATCAGGCTGTGGCTGGTCCTCGCCCTGGCCATCCTGGTCAGCGCCCAGCTTCACTCCGTCTTCTGGCCCAACCTGTACAGCTCCATCCTGTCATCGACGAGTCTGCTCCGTGTCTGCCTGGTCACCTCCGTGATCATCGGTGGCATCATCGAAATGGCGGTGGTCACCCGCCAACGTGACACCCTCCTCCTCGCCGAGCAGGAACGCACGCAACGCCTGGAGGATCTGGCCCAGCTCAAGGCCGATTTCACATCGATCGTCGCCCACGAACTGGCAAACCCGGTTGCCGCCATCAAGGTCATGGCCAACATCGTCGGTCTCGATGACCTGCCGTCCCAGGTCCGTCGCCGCACGGCAATGGAGATCGAGCAGGAAGCCCAGATGCTGGAGAAGCTGGTCGATGACATCCGGGGAGCCGCCAGCGTCGAACGTGAGGACTTCCGCATCGACGCTCGTCGAATCGAGGTCGACCAGCTCGTCTCCGAAGCCCTGACCTACGCGGGCCGGCTACCCGGTTCCCATCCCGTCACGGTCGACAACCCGGCTGCGACGGCGACAGTCCGTGGTGACCCCGACCGCCTCCATCAGGTCATCCGCAATCTGCTCGACAATGCCGTGCGCTATACCCCCGATGGCACCCCCATTACCATCCGCACCCGTCGCGAGTCGGGCGGGGTGGTGATCGAGGTGGTCGATCGCGGAACCGGTATCGCAGCTGCCGACCTCGATCGCATTTTCGAGAAGTTCGGTCGCGGTCGCGACGCCTCCCAGCTCAACTCGGGAGGGCGCGGCCTGGGACTCTATCTGTCACGCCGTATCCTGCGTCTCCACGGCAGCGACCTGCTGGTCGAATCAGCGCCTGGCCAGGGCACCACGTTCTGGTTCACTCTGGAGGAAGTGCCATGATCCGTCTGCTCCTCATCGATGACCACACCGCATTCCGGGGTGCGCTCGCCTTCATGCTCGGCCGCGAGGATGACATCGAGATCGTCGGCGATGTCGGCACCCTGGCCGATGCGCGAGCAGTGCTGGCGCAGGGCCCCGTCGATGTCGCGCTCGTCGATCTCGATCTCAACGGGGAGGCCGGCATCACCCTGGTCAAGGAGATGCACGCACACTATCCCGACTCGGCGGCCATCGTGCTGACCGCCAATCAGCGCCCCGAAACCCGGGCGCTGGCCGTCGCCGCTGGTGCAGTCGGCGTGCTCCTGAAAACAACCTCGATCCCCGACGTCCTGACCGCTGTTCGCATGGCAGCGGCGGGTGAGGCGCTAATGGGAACCAGTGAAATCGTGGACCTCTTCCGTAGTGCGGCGGCTCACCAGGCAAAAACAGCCGAGGGCGAGCAGGCTTTGCAGAGCCTCACCGCCCGTGAGGCCGATGTCCTCCGCGCGCTCGCCGCCGGGCTCGACAACCAGGCGATTGCCGACCAGTTGTTTATCAGCCACGAAACCGTGCGCAGCCACATCGTCCGCATCCTCCGCAAGCTCGGTGTGGATTCCCGGCTCCAGGCCGCGCTTTTCGCGTTGCGACACGGGTTCGTCAAACCCGAAGATCTCCACTGACCCCCGGCTGATGTTTCCCTCATTTGAGGGAGTTACAACCTGCAGGTGGACCGTAGGATGGTGTGATATCTGATCATGCGATCAGGCGGAGGCACCATTTGCCAGGTCCATACCTTCTTGTTTCCAGCGACCTCCCCCTCCATCGTGAGGTTTTGCAGGGCGTGCTTCGTGCTCAACTCCCCCATCTGCCCGTCCACGCCGTCGCCCCCGACGCGCTCGACGCCTTACCCATGGGCTGCAGGCCTCGCCTCGTCATCTGCAGCGACGAGGCCGTTATCCGGAAGCTGCTCCCGGACGCCTGGATCCTCCTCTTCCCCGCTGGCCAGAACCTGACGCTGGTCGGCATCGGCGACATCCGCCGCACCCTCCCCGACGCCACGATGCAGGAACTGGTCTCCGTCATCGACGAAATCTGGTCCCTCCAGGCGCGAACCTCCCACTAATCCCCGCCACATCACCCTCACTCAAATGAGTGAGCCGAAATGCACTCATTCGCGCGTTTAATCCCTGCCCTCCCGAATTCCACACTGGTAGCAGAGATCCGGGCTCACCGGAGTTGCCCGCAATACTGTGAAGACCCACGCGGTCTCACGACATGCCCCACATTGCCCGGGAACGCCGCCGAAGGGAGTTCAATCGCGTGCATCGCGCTCGCTCACCTCACCAGCAGACGCCGCCAGCGCATCCGGTCATGACGTGGTTCCGGCCCCAGGCCCGAACCGCGCGAGGCAGCCGCGCCCATCTCTCGTCCATGCTGGTGGTCGTCATCGCGAGCCTGCTTCTCTCTCCCCTCACCGCGCGCCTCACCATCGCCCAGGATGCCGCACCGGGAGAATCACCCGCCGAACCCGCGCCAGTCGTGGCCGGACCAACCGAGCCACCCTCCCCTGCCGCCCCGGCCCCGTCCGAACCTGTGCAGCCCACACCACTCCCCATCGGATCGCTCGAAATTCGGCTCACCGGTTCCACTGGTGGCCCGCTCGCTGGCCTCTTCGCCGTCTACGACGCTGCGGGCACGCATCACGAACTCTGGACTGACAATGGCGTCGCCTCGTTCTCCGATCTCATCGCCGGGCAGGCGATGGTCTACCAGCTCAACGGCACCCCGGACTTCGCCTTCGATGCCTCCACCCCCCATGTGATCGACGTTCCGGTTGGAGGCCAGGCCACGCTGCCGCTCACCAACGAGTTCCTCGATGCCGACGGCGACGGGGTCGGTGATTC
>JAEZJB010000248.1 GCA_023415845.1 Chloroflexota bacterium
GGAACGGCATCACCCGCAACGAGGTGTAGCCGGCCGCCACCGCTTTCCGCGCATTCGTCACGTGCTGGTCGACCGTCTCGCCGGTGACGTGGGGGAACACCCGCACCTTCTGCCGCACGGCCCCACCGCGCAACTGGTGGACCGGTTTGCCGGTCTCCTGGCCGAGCAGGTCCCAGAGCGCGATGTCGATGCCGGAAAGCGCCGCCGCCAGCACCGGGCCGCCGAAATGGGCGTCGCGGGTGACCGCCTGGTAGTGGTGTTCAATCGTCCCGGCCGGTTTCCCCACCAAGTAGTCGGCCAGTTCGGTCAGCGCCGTCACCACGTCCGGATGATGCGCCCAGAGGCCGCACTCGCCGAGCCCCACCAGCCCGGCATCGGTGTGGACGCGCACCAGCAGGCAGCGGTCGACGAGGAGTGGCTCGATGCGGGTGATCTTCATGGGATACCTCCGGGTCGGCGGGAGCAAGCGATTGGTGTCGTGTACATGGATCCCTCGACGCCTCTCCGCTGCGCTCGGGCTGACGGCAAGCGGGCGGGAAAGATGTCGATGACGTTGATGGCTGCGCTCGGGATGACGAGATCGGGTCTTGCGGGCCTCACCCTGTACGGACGAGCAATTTCCGGATGGGTGGCGGGATTTCGCCCCTTCGATGCGTACGAGAAGTAGCGGCTCATTCGACGTCGGTCAATCCGCCCGCAGCACACCCATCCCACCGCCATCAGCCGCCCCATTCACGCACCTGCGCGCAGCAACCCCGCACAAACTCTCCGGCGCAAATCCCCATGGAATCAACGAACATCGGCCATCTCCGGAGTTTGTGAGTTTTTGAGTTCGCGCAGTGCATGTCCCGGATAGCCGGTCACGTTCAGGCCACCGGCACCAGGCCGAGGTGCTCATCGATCTCGAGCTGGTAGGCGTCGACCGTCCCGGCAATCACCTCGTCGATCGTCACCGGCCGCCCGGCCAGCTGCGACTCGAACAGCGCGTAAACCGTCGCCACCGCGCGCCGGGCCACCTCACCCGTTACCTCCGGAGTGGCTCCGGTCCGGATGCATTCGGCGAATTCGTGATACTCCAGCGCCACGATCTTGCGGTCGGTCTCCACGAACTCGAAGTCGTAGGTCCAGACCCGCTCGCCGCCGAACAGCGCCGCCGCCACCGGCGAGAGGTGGTAACTCGGGGCGAAGTCGAGAATCGAGGCATCGCTGATGTCAGTGCCGTCGTCCAGCGTCAGGCGGATCGGGCGGCCGTTGCGATCCCCAGGAGCCGCGATCGACCCGCTGGTGCCGAAAATCATCCGGTGCTCGAACGGCAGGCCATGCCCACCACTATGGAAGGTCCACTGGCCGAGCGCGCCATTGGCGAAGGTGAGCAGGCCGAACATCGCGTCCTCACCGGTCGGCTCGATGGTGGTCGGGAAGCCGTCGACCCAGGCCTCCCAGAACCCGCCCGGTCCGGCTCCTTCGCTCTTGACCCGCACCTTCTCGAAGAGCCGGGTCTGGCCGAAGACGGTGGCCGGTTCGCCGATCAGGTACTGGAGGATATCCGCGTTATGCACCCCGGCATCGAGCGTCAGGGCGCCGGAGAGCTTCATGTGCCGCCAGGGGGTGATGAAAAGCTGGTTCCGCCCGAAGACGCTCGTCTCCATCACGAACTGCCGCTGCCCGATCGCGCCGTCATCGAGCAGCGCCCGCACCAGCCGGTTGATCGGGTCGCGGCGAAAATTCTCCGCCACCGAGAGGATCCGGCCGCTCCTACTGGCTGCCTCGATCACCTGGGTGCAACCACGAATCGTCAGCGCCAGCGGCTTCTCGCACATCGTGTGCAACCCCTGGTCGAGCAGGGCGGTCGCGACCCGGTGGTGGACACCGGTATCGGCCGTGCAGACCGCTCCTTCCAGTCCGTCGCACCCGGCGGCCATCGCCACCAGGTCGGTGTATACCTCCGGCCGGATACCCAGCAGCGCCTCGGCCTCACTGGCCAGCGCCTCGGCCCGCCCGGCATCAAGATCGCAGACGGCAGCGAGCGCCACGTTGCCGAAGCCCGACCGCCCCAGTTCGGCGATCCCGGCCAGGTGCCGCCGTCCCATGCCTCCGCAGCCGACGATTGCCAGCCGCACCGGTTCGCTCATCTCCGCACCCTCCCCGCCATGGGCGATCGCCCCACCCGGCAGCAGGGAGTCAGGTGGTCGACTCCGGGCGGCGGGCGATGGCGGTTATCCAGCCAGAACGTTGTCGGTACAGCTTCCCGCGATGCTCCCGAATGTCAATGTCCACGAAGCCGGTTTCCAGCAGCGACCGGGCGTAGTCGGCGGAGAAGAAGTGGCGCACCTTGCCGTGGAAATCGAACATGTCCGGTTCCAGTTCGATGCCCTTGCCCCAGGCCGGGTCGGCGGGCGACTTGCAGGCGAACATCAGGAACCCGGCCGGCACCAGCACCCGCCGGATCTCCGTAAAGATCTCCCGGGTCTGCTGGTCGGGGTAGTAGTGCAGCGTCAGGTGGGCGTAGACGGCGTCGAATGCGCCGTCCGCGAACGGGAACGGCGCGTCGATCCGCATCTCTTCGAAGGTGAGGCCCGGCAGGTCGGCATACCGTTCGCGTCCAGTGGCGATCACCGCTGGCACGAAATCGGTGGCCACCACGGTGTGACCAGCCCGGGCGAAGGTTGCTGCGTCGGTCCCGGTCCCGCAGCCCAGTTCCAGCACTCGCGACCCGGCCGGAAGCCGCGCCAGGCAGTCCTCCACGAACGCCGACGGCCGGTCCGCCGCGTTGGGCGTCGCCCCGTACTGGGCAATCCAGAGGTCACGCTGATCTGGTGCGTTGGTCACGACATCATCCTTCTGCGGGTCAATGGGCGGCAATCTGGTCAGAGTGTCCCACGCATGAACCTCGTCCAGAGCCGGTCGGCCTCCTGCTCGGTGTCGAGCCGAATGCCGTGGGGCGCGAAATAGCTGGCGACGTTCCGCAGGTCCCGCTCGAGCAGGAAGCGGGCATCCGGATTCTCGAACGGATTGACCGCCTGCGGGAAGTCGATGATGACCGGTTCGTCCCGCCAGAGGAGGATGTTGAACGGCGAGAGATCGCCGTGGATGCGCTCGCAGGCCAGCCAGAGCGCGATCTCGTCCATGATGATGCCGAAGAACCGGCGGGCGGTCCCGGCATCGAGATCGACGTGCTTCAGTTGCGGCGCCGGTTCATCGCCGTCGCCGATATAGGTCATCACCAGCGCCTGGCCGGACATCGCAAACGGTTCCGGCACGCGGGCGCCGGCCTGATAGAGCACCTGCATGGTGTTGTACTCGTGGTTGATCCACGAATGCTGGATGGCGGCGATGCCGGTGCGCGAGCGCTTCCTGACGGCGCGTTCGAGCCGCTGATCGGTCTTGCCGGTCCACTTGAGACCGGTCGAGCCGTTCAGCCCCACCCCCATCGGGCGGCCGCTGAGGTAGACGGCGTCGTTGCGAAAGGAACGGGTGGTGCGGTCGCGGTGAATCTTGACCGCGAGGTGGTCGTGCCCGGTGTGGGCGCCAGCCGGACAGCGGAAGACGGTGCCTTCCTTGCCGCTGGAGATGACGGAATCGACGCCGGTTATCCAGCCGTCGAGAAAGAAGACCTCGGGGATATCGGAGGCGGTAACAGCCATGAAACGTCCTTGGTGGAAATGCCAGGGAGCGGAATGCTCCGGTCGATGTGGTTGGTCATCTGGCACCTCCAGTCGTTTCACGCTGCGGTTCTCACGGGACGAGAGCGCAGTCTGGCCGAACCGTCACGGTCCGAACGGCTCCGATTGTAGCGGGTGGATAGTGGAATCGCGACCCCGGCAAAATCTGTACAGATGTGTACACACCGGGTCAGGCGAACTATGCTGCGAAGGAGGCATTCGCCATCAATCCACGCAGGAGGCACCCTCATGGCGTCGGCCCCCAACAGGAAAATGAAGCTGACCGATGTTCGCGCCAACTTCAGCGAACTCCTGAACGAGGTGCATCGCGACGGAACTCGCGTCTCCATCACGAAGTCTGGGCTGCCGATTGGCGCCCTCATCTCCATTCGGGATCTGAAACGCCTGCAGAACTTCGAAGAAGCTCGCGAGCGGGATTTTGCCATTCTGGACGAGATTGGCTCCGAGTTGGCCGATGTGCCGTGGGAGGAGATTGAGGCCGAAGCCGACCGCGCGGTTGCCGACCTCCGCGCAGATCGAGCGGCGGAGACGAACGGCACCAAACCGCCACAAACTCACCGGGCCGTGGCGGAGCCAGCTGAACCTGGGTATGACACTGAGGCCGAAACCACTGGCCGAGACCAACGCCCGCGTCGAGGCGTGGCGTGATTCGTGCCCTGATCGACACCAACGTTCTCGCGTCGGGTATCGTGGGCTATCGCAAGGGCCAGGGAGCACCTTTTGAGGTCATTCGCCGATGGCGGGCAAACTCCTATGAATTGCTGACATCGCTCCATGTGCTGGACGAGCTTTCCTCCACCCTTGCCAACCCGTGGTTTTCCCAGTACCTGAGCGAAACCGAGCGACTGGCTGTCCTCAAACTTGTTCGAACGGCTGGCACTGTGGTCGAACCGAGTCCAGACCTGGTACAGGGCGTTGCAACCCATTGGGAGGACGACCTCGTGCTCGCCGCGGCAATCACAGGCAATGCACATTACCTGGTCACGGGTGATCGAAAACTCCGCGCATTGCGCTCGCTTGCTGGCATCCGCATCGTGTCAGTGCATGAATTTCTCGAGGTGCTGGAGGAAGCGGAGGGGTAAGCAACCCTTCAATCAGGTAGACGTCTGGCTTCGAACGCCAAAGCGAACGGCCCACGACTGCGCGAGTCGTGGGCCGCTGCCGGGAGAAGCGGGTGGCCTAGGTAGTCCAGGCCGTCTCCAGCTTGCGCACCCAGTTGCCGTAGCAGATCGCCTCGATATCCGCCTCGGCATAGCCCCGTTGCCGCAGCAGATCGGGCACCTTCTGCATGTCGATATAGGTGTCGAGATCGCGCGGGGTCTGCTCGGTGCCATAGCCGCCGTCGAGGTCGGTACCGATCGCCGCGTGGCGCGAATTCCCGGCCAGCTGGCAGACGTGGTCGATGTGGTTGACGAAATCCTCGATCGTCACGTTGTCCGGGGTCGTTTCGCCCTTGATCCAGCCCGGATAGAGCATCCAGGCATCCATCGCCGCCCCGATCACGGCATCGCGCTCGATCAGCGCCTTCACCTGGTCATCGTTGAACTGGCGCTCGTCGGGCACGAGGGCGCGGCAGTTCGAATGCGTCGCGATCAGGTGTCCCGGGAAGTGATCGAGTGCCATCCAGAAACTGTCGTCGCAGAGGTGGGTGACATCGAGGATCATCGGGGTGGCAGCCATCGCATCGAGCAGGGCCAGACCATCATCGGTGACCGGGCCGGTGGTGCCGGTGCCAAAGGCGTACTTGCTGGGGCCGTAATGAGCCAGCGAGAGCACCCGCAGCCCGGCGTCCCACCACAGCGGCAGGTGATCGGGCGAAACAATCGGGTCGGCCCCTTCCATGGTCAGCACCGCGCCGATGGGTGTTCGGTCAGGAACGGCGGCCCACTCCTGCATGTGCGACTGCAGCGAAGGGACATCGTCGATGATGCGGAAGCTGCCCTGCCGCTCCAGTTCGCGGTAGTAGGCCAGTTCGCCGAAGGCGTGGGCCTGCGCCGACTCGTGGGTGCGGTAATCGATCCGCATGTCTTCGGTGACATCGGGGCGAACGCGAGCGAGGCAGGTGACGAAGCTGATCGCCACCTCCGCATCGCGCAGGTCGGGCAGCCCAATCGTGCCGCGGCCACGCCCCTTGCTGGTCATGCCCACCTCGTCTTCGCGAATTGCGAGGGCGGGCTTCCTCAGGTCCCGGTTGTAGACAAGGGCATTCAGGGCAATATCGAGGTGTCCGTCGATCAGGATCATGGTAAACGCTGGCTCCCTGCTGAACTCCACGCGCCCCGGGACCATCCCGGAGCATTCCTTACCTGTGTCCCTGGCCCGTTATCGATCCAGCAGCCACCGGGCCGCTTGCTGGATGAACTGGATGTGATCGGCCGAATCGTACGACCGCAGATCGTGCCCCAGCGCGTCAAAGACCACGCGCCCTGGTCCCACGTCGCGGGCCCAGGCGACGGGTTGGACGATGTCCTGGTAGGTGTGCGTCGCCAGCACGGTGTTGCCGGGCTCAACCTCGAGGTAGCTGTACATCTCGTCGAAGACGTCGATGCCGGTCAGGCCCGCCACAACCGGGTGATCGGCGGTGGCGATCGTCACCGACGCCGGCGAGATCGGCGGATGCATGGACGTGCCTACCACCCACTCACCGCCCAGCCAGCGTCGCCATTCCGGCCACTCCTTGAAGGCTGCCGCCGATAGATGGAAGGCGAGCAATGACACACCAGCTTCGCGAACGGCATTCAGTGTCGCGAAACCTTCGGTCCAGGCCACATCGTCGGCATCGTCTGCGCAGGAAACGCCATTGGCGGCATTGACCACCAGCAGGTCGGTGCTGGCAAGGTCACCGAACGAGCGGGGATGGGTGCTGCGGAGCCGGGCATCGATGCCGACCTCGCCAAGAATCTCGGCAATTCGTTGCGAGGTTGCGGCATGGTCGTGCCACTTGCCGTCGTAACGATCGGCGCCGGTCAGGATGATCGCCCTGGTCATCGCTCGTCCTCCTGCTGGCCAGGGACCGGCACACGGGCCGGGAGCAGCCCCTCGCGTTTCAACTCGGTCCAGAGTTCGTCCGGGATCGGCGTTGCGAGCCAGCCGAGGTTCTGGCACACCTGGTCGGCGGTGGCCGGACCAGTGAGCAAGCCGGTCACCGCGGGATGGGTCAGCGGGAACTGGATCGCTACGGCCGCCAGCGGCACATCGAAGCGCTGGCAGACCACCGCAATCCTGGCGACCTGCGCCTGTTCGGCTGCGGTGACGGGCCGGTAGAAGATCTGGGGATCGGGCGCGCCTTCGATCAGGCCGCCATGGAGCATCTGGGCGACCTGCACGGCGATCCCCCGCTCCTGGGTGATGTCGAACAGCTCGTCGAGCGCGTCCTGGTTGAGCAGCGAATAGCGCCCTGCCAGCAGGAAGACGTCAAATTCGCCTTCCTCGCCGAACCTTGCCAGCAGCGGAGCCTGAGTCATCCCCACCCCGATCGCCTCGACCACCCCCTGCCGGCGGAGGTCGACCAGGGTGGGCAGGGCTTCGTGGAGGGCGGATTCGTAATTGTCATCGGCATCGTGGATGAACAGGGTGTCGAAGCGGTCGATGCCAAGCCGCTGCATCGATGCCTCGACCGAGCGCAGGATGCCATCACGGGTAAAGTCGAAGTGCCAGCCCCGGCCATACCCGTCGGCCGTGACATCGTCGACCAGGCGCCCGACCTTGGTGGAGAGGACATAGTCGTCGCGTGGCACGCCGGCCAGCGTGCGACCCAGGCGCAATTCGGAGAGGCCGTTGCCGTACATCGGTGCGGTATCGAAGGTCCGGATACCTTCCTGCCAGGCGGTGAGGATGGTCTCCTCGGCCTGGGCGTCGGTCGTGCCATCGCGGGAGATCGAGGCGCATCCAAGCCCGACTGGCGGCAGGTCGGTGGCATTGAGACGGTAGGGATCGAACATGATGTGGGTCGTCATCCTCCTGAGAGCGAGCCTTCACCACGGCGACGGCCAGTGGGAACTGCTGCCGGGATCGTACCGGAGATCACCTCTGGACACACGGGGTATCAAGGCCCACCTTCCTGTCTGCCCTCCAGCCTCGACAATTGGCATGGCCAGCAGTGTTTGACGGGCGGGCACACGGATAGGTACACTTCCGTGTCTCATGCGCTCCGTTGCGCGGCGAGGATCGGGTTCCCACCCAGCCGCAACGGACCTGCCTATGGGCCATTCCGCAGGCCACATCGTGTCATGGCACACGCTTGTCCCAGGTTTTCTGCCGGGATGAGATCAACGCATTGCGCCAGGCTCGATCCGGCGCACCAGAACCATGTGGATCCGCCTAGCCGGATCGAGGAGCAGTCTCGTGTCTACGAAGCGTACATACCAGCCAAAGCGCATCCCCCGGTTGCGCCGGTTCGGCTTCCGCGCTCGCATGGCCACCAAGGGTGGTCGTCGCGTGCTCGCCGCCCGCCGCCTCAAGGGCCGTCACGCGTTGACGGTGTCGAACGAGGGGAAGTTCACACAGAACAAGTAAGGATCACCGGGCGATCCCTCGCCCTTGATCCCTGCGACCAGGGCGAGGAACCTGCCTCCCGGCACCAACCGGACCGGCAGCTTCCTCGCCTTTTGGCTTTTGTCCCCATCGGCTCTCCCATGTTCATTCCTCACCATTGCCAGCCAGAGACCGCCGCATGGTAGCCCGCGCCTATCGCCTCCGGGAGGAGTCCGATGTGCGACGGGTTCGCGCGCGTGGCAAAGCCTTCGCGCACGGTCCCCTGGTGGCGCGCATCCTGCCCAACGATCTCGAACCAGCCCAGAATCGCTACACCGTGATCGCAGGAAAGAAATGCGGCAATGCCGTAGAGCGCAATCGGCTCAAGCGGCTCACCCGTGAGGCCCTGCGGGGATATCACCCCTACCTGCTGCCAGGGCACGACATTGCCCTGGTCGTGCGTGGCAACCGCATCGAGCTTCCGTCGCTGGAAGTCGCCCAGGAGACGCTGCTGCGCATCTTCCGGCGGGCGAACCTCTTCGTGCCGGACGCCGAGATGCCGCAACCGGGTGATCCGATCACCTCTGCCTGGTACCTGCGAGA
>JAEZJB010000258.1 GCA_023415845.1 Chloroflexota bacterium
CCATCTATCTCGATGCCGATGCCTGCCCGGTCAAGGACCTGGTCTACAAGGTCGCGGCCCGCTACGAGTTGCCGCTGAAGGTGGTTGCCAACACGATCATCCGGATCGACAACCTCGCCGGACTCAATGCCGAAGCGATCGCCGTCCCTGGCACACCCGATGCCGCCGATGACTGGATTGCCGAACGCGCGGTACGGGGCGACCTCGTGGTGACCTCCGACATTCCGCTGGCGGCCCGGGTGATCGCCAACGGCGTCCGCTGTCTCGATTTCCGGGGAGGCGAGTACAACCCGAACCGGATCGGCGAGGCCCTGGCCGCCCGCGAGATGAACGCCACGCTGCGCCAGATGGGCGTCGTGACCGGTGGCCCCTCCGCCTACGGCCCGAAGGAGCGTTCGAACTTCGCCTCGGCCCTGGATGCCGCCGCGAATCGCCTCAACCGCGCGGCGGTTCGGAGTTGACCCTACTGCCCAATTGCGAGCTTCCCGCCTGGCTCACGGGATAGCGCTCGAGGTGCTCCTCTTTCAGCCGCTGATATTCGGGATCCTCACGCGCCTCCACATAGGCCGCATAGAAGATACGGGCGCTCTCCGCTTTCACCGGATCGACGTCGGGCGGCAACACCTCGGCCCGATCGGGTGACCACTTGCGACCGCTCCGGTGGTTTGCGTAGCGGCGCGAACGGGTAAACCCCATCTGCAGGAATTTGCGGGCCATGTCCATCCCTACGAAGTCGCCTGCATCGCGATAGCGGCCGAATTGCTCGAGCAGGTCCGCCGCCGAGGCCCGGGCAATGTCGGGCTCCCGAAAGCGCCAGAGGGGCAGCAACTCCGACTTGTAGGGTTCCACCATCAGCACGCCCTGTTCACCCTTACCAATCCGATACAGATCGGGGCGCTCGCGAAAGTCGATCGCGGAAAAGTCGAGTTCGTAGTCGAAGGGTTGGTAGCGCGAGTGCGGCATCTGGAACTCCTGACGTCGTCCCAGTATGCCAGCCGCCATTCATGCACGGCCCTTCGCGGGGCCAGCTTCTTCACGCCCGTACTCGGCCCATGACGACACATGGAACACAACGCCGGCAGGTGCTTCCGTCCAGGCCCGGTTGGTGCAATAGTTCCGGACAGTTGGGTCATGCGAAACGTATCGAAACAGAGGGAGAATCTGGATGCTCATCCGCCCACCGTCCGGCAAGAAGGTTCACTGGCAGGAAATGCGCCGCCACGAATTGCTGGACGCGCTCGACAATCGCCCGGTCGTGATCGTGCCGGTCGGATCGGTCGAACAGCACGGACCGCACTGCCCGATGGATGTCGATATCTCGACGCCATTTCACCTCGCGATCGGGGCGGCCGACGCGATCGACGACTTTCCGGTGATCGTCGCGCCACCGGTGTTCTACGGCTTCACCCACTACAACATGGGTGAGGTCGGCACGATCACCCTCAAGCTGGAGCTCTTCATCGAACTCCTTTGCGACATCTCGCGCAGTCTGTGGGCCAACGGCTTCCACCGCATCATCCTGCTCAACGGGCACGGCGGCAACGAAGCGCCGACCTGGACCGCCTCGGTGAAGCTGGCCGAGGAAGATGTCTGGGCCCTGGCACTTACCTACTGGAACATGGTGCCGGACAAGCTGAAGGAATGGGGCGAAGAGAACGACCTCGGCAGCATCGGACACGCCGGTGAGTGGGAAACCAGCCTCCAGCTCTACCTCCGCGAACACCTGGTGGACATGAACCTGGCCGTAAAGGACGAGGATCGGACCAAGTTCAGCCCGGAGATCAAGAAGTTCGCCGTCTTCCCCGAACGCCGCCGCGAGATGGAACATGGGGTCTACGGTGATCCGCTGGTCGCCTCGAAGGAGAAGGGCGAGAAGATCTTCGGGGTGTTGCAGGAGCGTCTGGTCGCCCTCTGCCGTGAGTATCACGAGGAAGAACCACCCCGCTACAAGGAGTTCGGCTCCCACTGTCCCTAGGCGCCGGGCTCATGTCTCGCGCAACACCCTGAGTTTGAGCATTCCCGCCGGTTCGCAGACAACCGGCGGGAAGCCCCACCCTCGATCGAGCTGGAAGCACACATCACGTCCTTACGCCAGCACGAATACTTCTGTACCCGAGCGCAATCGGCACGACGCTGACCTGCCGGGTGAACTCCAGAGGGTACCGGTCCCAATTGACCGGTACCCTCTGGTGCCGTATGATCCTCGATCAGATACATGAACCGATATTCACAGGATCGAACGTCTCGTCTCAGCCGTTGAGGTAGACGCCGTGGAATACCACGAGACTCGCGATCGTGAAGCAGCGTCGTCCCCCTCCGGGAAGGCACCGCTGCCCGTGAAATCCGCCAGCCGCACCCTCGACATCATCGAGGAACTTGCTGCTGCCCCCGATGGCATCACCTTCTCCGATCTCGCCCGGCGACAGGACATCCCCCGCTCCAGCCTCCACTCGCTGCTGGGCATCCTCACCGAGCGAGGCTACGTCTCCCACGACGCACACAGTCGCACCTACCGCCTTGGCATCCGCGCCTGGGAGATCGGCCAGGCCTGGCGGGCAAGCCGCGACCTCATCGCCTCCGCCCTGCCTCACATGCACCAGGTGGTGAACCAGATCAACGAAACGGTGCAACTGGCCGTGCTCGACGGGGTCGAGAATGTCTATCTGGCCAAGGTTGACTGCACGCATCCGCTGCGGCTCCAGTCCGAGGTCGGGAAGCGGCTCTACGCCCATGCCACCGGGCTGGGCAAGGTGTTGCTAGCGGCGCTCTCCGACGAGGAACTGGTCCATCGCTTCGAGGTGATTCCGTTTCCACTGGTGCCCGGCGCCCCGATCCAGGATTTTCCCGCCCTGCAGCGTGCCATCGCCACGGTGCGGGAGCGGGGGTTCGCGATTGACGACCAGGAGTACACCCCTGGCCTGCGCTGTGTCGCGGTGCCCGTTCACGACGCCGACCAGCAGGTGATCGCCGCCCTCAGCGCCGCCATCCCGCTTACCCGGGCTTCCGACCAGCAACTCCAGGCCGCCCTGCGCGCCATCGCCGCCGCCAGCATCGAGATTGGCCGCGCGCTCGGGGCATCCCGGCCTGACCCGATCCTGACCACCCTTAACACCTGGCAGCAAGGTGTGCTGCCACCTTCCCCGGTTCGTGCGACAGGAGGTGCCTGAGCTTCACCCGCATCCGACTGACGACCCATCTTTCCCATCCAAAGGAGACGCTCATGTCTGATCCACGCATTGGCCGACGCCGGTTACTCCAGACCACCGCGGTTGGAGTTCCCGCCATGCTGATCCACGTCTCGGCGGCGGCGCAGGACAGCACGCCCACCGATGACGATGGCCTAGTCGACATCACCGCCGCCGGGACTGCCGAAGCGTCGGAACGAAGCGGCACGATCGTGATCGCGGTGCAGGGCAACGACGAGCAGACCTACCAGGCGCTCGCGGATGGGTATATGGCGCTCAATCCCGGCGTTGACGTGCGGGTCGAGCTCAAGCCGTCCGACGGGTACCAGGAGTTCATTCGGGCCCAGTTCGCCGCCGGCACGCCCGAGGTTTCGATCGTCAATGGCAACGTGGTGGCCGACCTGATCCAGGCCAAGCAGTTCGTTGACATGTCGGCCTACCTCGACCGGACCAACCCCTACACCGGGCAGGCGTGGCGCGATTCGATGGACGAGGTGGCGATCCAGAACATGGCCAACCCCGTCAGCGGGGAGATCTACACCCTCAACCTCGAAACCGTGCAGGTGCTCTGGTTCTACAACAAGACGGCCTTCGAAGCGGCCGGCATTCTGGAGGAGGCTGAAGCCCTCGCCCAGACGGACACCAACCAGCCGACCTGGGACCAGTTTATGGAGTGGTGCGACAAGCTGTCGGCGGCCGGGTACATCCCGGTCGCGATCGAGGGTGACTACCGCTCGTTCTGGGAACTGCGGTTCGGCTGGCTGGCCCGGATGTATCTGGACCAGTTCACCCGGCACGAGGCCGAACTGGTGCGCGCCCAGCCCGGTGACTGGAACTTCCGGGAGGGGATCGACGACGTCTGGGAGTACGATCCAAGCGATCCCCACAACGACGACTCGAACCGGATCACCTTCAACACCCAGCGGAAGATGATCGCCCTGCGCGACCACGAACAGGCGGTGAACGGACCGGAGTTCGCGGCGCTGTACGAGAACTTCAAGCAGTTCGCCGACCGGGCCGCGCCTCCGGGCTGGCTGGGGAATTCCGACGCCTACCCACTGTTCCTGACCAGCGAGGCGGCGATCCGGATCGATGTCGCGGCGCTGCTCGGCAACTTCGAGCGGGACCTGACGAGCCTGGCCGAAGGTCGTTACGTGTCGCAGGCCGGTGGGTCCGACGGCGCGGAGGCGACACCATTGCCGGCCCAGGACGTCTCCATCTTCGAGATCGGGGCGTTCAACAACCCGTCCATGGAGGGTGAGTACGTCGATGCGCCGGCCCGGACGATCGAGGTCAACATCGGGTTCCTCTCGGTGCCGAAGAAGGACCAGGCCCAGAACGACCTGGAAATGGACTTCCTGATGTACCTGACCAGCCCGGAAGGGTTTGGGGTCTACCTCGAGAACCGGCTCGATCCGAACAACGCGACCTCGGCCGGGATCAACGGGCCACCGATCGTGAAGGATGTCGCGCTGCCGGAGGACCTGGCAGGGAAGTTCGCCCAGCTCAAGCTGATCGGGAACACCGAGAAGGACACTGCCGGGGCGTACCGGTCGCGGGGGATCTCCGACTACCAGCCATCGGTGCGCGAGTGGGTCGACCTGGCCCAGCAGTACTTCGCGGGCGATCTGGAGCTGCAGGAGTTCCTCGACCAGTACCAGGCCTCGGTGGACAACCTCTTCCCGGAGATTCTGGAGCATCTCCAGTTGACCGAGGACGACCTGGCCAATCCGGAGAAGAAGCCCGCCAGCCAGGTGTAAGGGCGGCGCGCTGGGTCATGGTCCACCGTGGGGGAGCACCTCGCGGTGGCCATGACTCGCCGGGGATTTGCTTCCGATAGACGGGGCCGTTGGCAGGAGTTCTTTCGGGGAGCAGGGCCGACACGGGGTCGGCCCCTGCCGGTGGTTCGCCCACGACAACGTCAACGTACACAGGCAGGTCGGCCACCCTCATTGCGAACGCGGGTCTCGCCGTGTGAGCGCCGGGCCGAGATGCGACTCCTTCGCATGCGCTTCGCGCAGGGATTCTTCGCTCCGCTCAGAATGACGCCTCTTTTGCAGGTCGGCCACCCTCATTACGAACGCAGGTTTAGCCGTGCGAGAGCAATTCATGGGACCCAGATTCATCGCCCCTGACCACACGCAAACGCGGTCAGGGGTCACGTTTCCAACCGCCGGAATCGCCGTGATCGCCGCCTTCCTGGCGATGCTGATGGCCGCGCTCAGCCTGGCGCCCGCCATGCTGGCCGCCGAGGAGTGGACGGTCGATTCCGGGGTGATCACCTATGCGGTCGATGCGAGCGACGATGGTTCGCTGGTGGTGGCCGGGCGGCGGGACAACCTGGTGATCGCCTTCGACGGCAGTGGGGCCGAACGGTGGCAATTCGCCACCCAGGGCACCGTCTACGGGGTGGCGGTGTCGGCCGACGGCCAGCGGATCGCCGTCGCCTCGGAAGACCGCCACGTCTACCTGCTCGATGGCGAGGGTATCGAACTCTGGAACCATCGCGGTCCGCAGACCTTCCGCAGTGTCTCGATCTCCGGCGATGGCCAGGTGATCGCGGCCGGGTCGGAAGACCGCAGCGTGACCCTCTTTTCGCCCGACGGTGCGGTGGCCTGGCAACAGACGATGACCGACCAGGTCAACCAGGTCGCGGTGTATGGCGGGGCTTCCGGGTTCCGGGTACTGACCGGGACGCGTGACTCGCGGGTGACGCTGCTCGCCGGCGACGGGCAACGGGTATGGGAAGCGACCCTCGACTACACGATTCGCGGGCTGGACGTGACCGCCAACGGGGCGAAGATCGTGGCGGGCGACCAGCGCGGGACCGTCTCGCTGGTCGATGGCGCGAGTGGCGAGGTGCTGTGGAAAACCAGCGTCGGCAATGACGTGCCAGCGGTGGGGATCGACAAGGCTGGGGAACTGATCCTGGCCGGGTCGACCGATGGCCAGTTCGCCTCGTTCACCGCTGACGGTTCGGCGGTGCAGCAGGAGTCGGCGACGAACGGTATCCAGGACCTGGCGCTGCTGCCGGATGGCAGCCTGGCGGCGCTGGCGATGGACGACGGCGTGACCGTGATGCCCAACGGGGGCAACGGCACCTTCTCGCTGCCGACCGGCCCCTCGACCTTTTCGCAGATCGTCTGGCCGCTGACGATTGCCGTCGGCGTGATCGCGCTGGTGCTGCTGGCGCTGGGGATGCGGAAAACACCGGACGGTACCCGCGCCTGGCGGCATGCCGGGTCGGGCAGCCGCTCGCTGGGACGGGACATCTGGAAGGCCAGGATCTCCTACATCTTCCTGATTCCGACGCTGACCCTGCTGCTGATCTTCAACTACTACCCGGCGGTTTCCGGGATCTACCACGCCTTCACCGAATGGACGCCCGGGTTCGAGACGAAATGGGTGGGGCTCGACCAGTTCCGGGCCCTGCAGGACAACAAGTATTTCTGGGTGGGGATCGGCAACCTGGTGATCCTGATCGTGACCGGGTTCCTGAAGCTGGCGATTCCGCTGGCGGTGGCCGAAATGATCTTCCATCTGCGCTCCTCGCGGGTGGCCTACGGGTTCCGGACGCTGTTCGTGCTGCAGGTGATCGTGCCGGGCGTGGTGGGGGTGCTGCTGTGGGTCAACGTCTACGACCCGAACATCGGGCTGCTCAACCAGATTTTGCGGGCGGTGGGCCTCGACTCGCTGACGCGGTCGTGGCTGGGTGATGCCGACGTGGCGATGGGCTCGATCGTGTTCATGGGTTTCCCGTGGGTGAGCGCTTTCGCGCTGCTGATCTTCTACGGCGGACTGATCTCGATTCCCGGTGAACTGTTCGACTCGGCGGCGCTGGATGGGGCGTCGACCTTCCGGCGGATCCTGAACATCGACCTGCCGCTGCTGCTCGGCCAGATCCGCCTCCTGCTGATCCTGACCTTCATCGCGACGGTGCAGGAGTTCGCGGCGATCTTCCTGACGACCGG
>JAEZJB010000269.1 GCA_023415845.1 Chloroflexota bacterium
TCGGAAATGCCTCCCTTGCCCATCATGGAGATGAGTTCGCGAACAGTGCCAATGAGGTTGTCCGATCCCGCGCTCACCGGCGTTCCTTCCACGGAGTTGCCCGCAAACCGCTCCATCCGTTGCTCCCCTTAAACCACGCGCTCGATGTATTCGCCCGATCGCGTATCGACTTTTACCTGATCACCTTCGCTCAGGAAGAGCGGAACATTGACAACGAGGCCAGTTTCCAACGTCGCAGGCTTGTTACCACCGGTGGCAGTATCCCCCTTGAAGCCGGGATCGGTCTGGGTGATGGTCAGGACCACCGACGTGGGCAATTCGATGTCAATTGGTTCTCCATTGTAGGTCAGCAGGTCGATCACGTCCTGCTCCTTGAAGAACCTGGCGTTGTCGCCAACCGTCACGGAATCGAGCACGATCTGGTCGAACGTCTCGGTGTCCATGAAGTTGAAGTGATCGCCGTCCTGATACAGGAACTGGACGTGCTGGCGCTCGAGCCGGACCGACTGAAACTTGGTGCCGGCCATTACCGTGAGCTGGGTGTTGGCACCGGTGCGCAGGTCCTTGAGCGACATTCGCAGCTGGGCGGAGCCGCGGCCCTGCTTGTTGTGGGAAAAGTCGATGACCTTGACGAGCTTGCCGTCAATGTCGAGAGTTACGCCCTTGCGGACGTCGCCGGTATCAATCATGGAGCCTTCCTTTGCTTGACATTTGTGGGACTCCTTACGGGCCCACGCCCAGAAGTTTGGGTGCGCTTGTCAGGTTCTCGCAACCGTCGTCAGTCACAAGGACGACATCCTCGATTCGGACTCCACCCCAGCCGGGCAAGTACAGTCCGGGTTCGATCGTGACGACATTGCCGGCCTCGAGCACATCGTTCGACTGCTGATTCAGGAACGGTGCCTCGTGAATCCGGAGACCAATTGCGTGCCCGACGCTATGGGCGAAAAACTGATCCTGTCCTTCGGCGGCGAACACGTCGCGAGCGGCAGAGTCCACGTCGCGTGCTGGAACGCCTGCTCGGACTGCGGCAAGCGAGGCCTGCTGGGCCCTGGCCACCAGACGGTACATGGTACCAAGTTGCTCGTCCGCTTGTCCGGTCCAGATCGTGCGGGTCAGGTCGCCACAGTAGCCTCCGACTCGCGCGCCCATGTCAACGATCACGGGCTCACCGTCCTGAATGATCCGGTCTCCTGGCGCATGATGCGGCTTTGCAGCATTGGGTCCCGAGGCGACGATGATGTCGAATGCCAGCCCTTCACTCCCACAGCGACGAAGGTTCTCTTCGATCAGATCCGCAAATTCACGCTCCGACATGCCCGGTTTCAGCGCCGATGCCGAGGCGATGAATGCCTCATCCGTGATTCTCAGCGCCTGGCGGAGGAGGTCCAGTTCACGCGATGACTTGACCTGCCGCTGGCGATCGAGCGCGGAACTGGCGGGAACGAGCGAGACGTCGCCGCCCATCCTCTGCTGGAGATCCCAGTAGGCTGCGACAGGCAGCACGGCGTCTTCAAAACCCAGCTGGCGAACTCCTCGTTCCGCTGCCAGCGAGGCGATGGCAGCGGTCCAGGGGGAAGCCATTTCCATTGGGGTGACACCGGGAAGCGCCTCGGCAGCGGCCCACGGCAGGTTCGTGGATGAGGCCAGCAACAGGCTCTCATCGCGAAGAATCAACATAATTCCTGCAGGGCGGTCGGGTGCATGATCATCGGCTGACCAACCGGAGAAATACCGGCGATTCGTGCTTCCTGAAATCACCAGGCCATCGACGTCGAGTTCCTCGAAGATCGTCATACCCCATTGCCTCCGGAGGTCGCCCCCAACCGATCGATATGCCACTTCAACGCCAAACCGTATCCCGCTGGGCCGAGACCAGCGATCTGCCCGGCGACAATGTTGGCGAACACCGAGTGATGCCGAAATTCCTCGCGGGCATGGATGTTCGTGATGTGGACTTCAACCGTTGGCAGCGCGGCATTGGCGAGGGCATCGCGGATCGCGTAGCTGTAGTGGGTGAATGCCCCGGCATTGATGATGATGCCGGCGGCGGCGGGCGACTCGGCCTGGAGAAAGTCGACGATCGCCCCTTCATGGTTGGACTGAAAGTCGACGACCTCTAACTCAACAGCTGCCGAAGCGGCCTGAGAGCGAAGTCCGTCGAGAATTGACTGCAGGGTTGTGGTGCCGTATTTGTCAGGCTCGCGTGTGCCAAGCATGTTCAGGTTGGGGCCGTTGATGACGAGGATACGCATGGTCGGATGATTACCTTCTCGTGCGGTGTCGGCTGGACTTGATGCCCGGTCTGGACCACCAGCTGTAGACGTCTCTTCCTCAATAGGCGTTTGGACAGGGTCATGACGGAACCGGCTTCATCCTTCCATCGGATCCCAATCGCTGGCGTTGGTCCCATTCCTGTCTGCAGGAATCATCGCATGGCTCGGACAGCATGAGAGGACCGGCACTTGGCCGGTCCTCTCTCGGATCGTTATCCGACTGGTTGCTGGCTGTTGATGAGTGCTGGCACGAACGCTGAGACCTTGTAGGTCTGGTCAGAGCCTTCGAGTTGCACGTTGCCCTGGAAGATGTAGACCGGCTGGAGATACTGGTTCTCGCCGATCAGGCCCGAGGTGGTGTACGAGACAATGACGTTCGTGTACGTCGCGCGCCCTCGGATGGTGGCGCCAGGCTGGGCGACGTCTGCCGGGATTTCCGCCTGCAGGAACGCCCGTCGCTGTTCGACTTCCTGCCAGGCGGTGGTAGGAGGCAGCAAGGCGTAAGTGTCGGCCACCTGCAGGTCATACCAGCGGAACGAGGCCTCAAGGACCTGGGCATTCGGCCCCATCACGATGGTGATGCTGGGGTAGGCGGCCAGGAGGTTCTCCGGTTGCACGGGCTTGATCGCCACAAAGACCCGCGGCGGGTTTTCGACCCGCTCGACCACCATGCCCGGACCGGCATCGGCCGGCAAGGTGCCCGTCTGGCGGAGCCATTCACGGGCAAAGGCGAGCGCCTGTTCGTCAGTCGGAAGGTCTCCTTCGGCCACTTCCGCAGTGGAAATGTACTGGGAGAACCCCGGCGCTGCGTAAAGGCTGCCAGCGTCGGACGCGACTTCCCACGAACCGCTTCCGAGATCCTGGACTTCACCCTCGAGGCCGAATTTGGCAGCCTGGGCAGCGAATGAATCTGCATCGAAGGTCGGCATGATCATCCGGTAGACCGGCGCCTCAGCGGGGACGGAGTCGAATGAGCCGCTCCACGTGGAGTCGAGTTCGAAAAGGTAGCCCTGCTCGTTCATCGATGGCAGGTCAGCAGCAGGAAGCTGCGATGAGATTTCCGTGTCCCCTGCAGGTGGGGAGGTGTCCTGGGCAGCGGCGAGCGAGGTGCCGAGCAGGGCGAGAGTGCTGGACAGAGCCAGCGCAAGCCATGCGAATCGGCGCGCGGGTGCAACGCTGAACATGAACGCGAGTCCTTTCGCGGAACAGGAACCCGGCAGGTGCGTTGAATGCAGTCCTACACCTTGACCGGATCCACTTCGATAATGCGACGAAGCTCCACAACCTGGTCCCGGAGGAGCGCAGCCTTCTCGAATTCGAGGTTTTTGGCCGCCGTCTTCATCTGGGACTCAAGGTCCTTGACCATCCTGGTCAGCTCGTCGCGTGGAATGTGAGCGATCACGCCGGGGCCGGCATCCTCCGTGTCGTAGCCGACGCTCTCTTCGGCAACTGCCCGCACGCGATCGGAGAGATCCCTGATCTCCTTGACGATCCCGCGTGGCTCGATGCCGTGCTCCTCATTGTGCGCGATTTGCATCTGCCGACGGCGATAGGTCTCGTCGATGGCAGCCTTCATCGACCGCGTCACATTGTCAGCGTACATGATCACGTGGCCATCGACATGCCGCGCGGCGCGCCCGATCGTCTGGATCAATGCGCCCTCCGAGCGGAGGTATCCCTCCTTGTCGGCGTCAAGAATCGCCACCAGCGAGACTTCAGGCAGGTCAAGACCTTCACGCAGGAGGTTGATCCCGACCACGACATCGTGCACGCCAAGGCGGAGGTCGCGGAGGATCTCGATTCGCTCGAACGTATCGACCTCGCTGTGCAGGTAGTGCGTCCGAATCCCCATTTCCTTCAGGTACGACGAGAGGTCTTCCGCCATGCGCTTGGTGAGCGTGGTGACGAGTGCGCGCTGGTTCTTCGCGATACGGGCATTGATCTCGCCAACCAGATCGTCGATCTGCCCCTTGGTTGGCCGCACGGTGACCACAGGGTCGAGCAGTCCGGTCGGCCGAATGACCTGTTCGACGACGCGCTGGGCATGCTCCTGCTCGTAGGGACCGGGAGTAGCCGAGACGAAGATAGTCTGCGGCATCATCTTCTCGAACTCGTCGAATCGTAGCGGACGGTTTTCACGCGCTGACGGCAGGCGGAACCCATGTTCCACCAGGACATCCTTCCGCGACCGGTCGCCTCCGTGCATGCCGCGGACCTGCGGCAGCGTCATATGCGATTCGTCGATGATCATCAGGTAGTCGCTGGGGAAGTAGTCGAGCAGGGTGGCCGGCTGCTCGCCGAACTTCCGGCGAGAGAGATGCATCGAATAGTTCTCGATGCCGGAGCAGAATCCGGTCTCGGTCATCATCTCGATGTCGTACATCGTACGTTGCTTCAGGCGAGCGGCCTCCAGCACCTTGCCCTCGCTCTCCAGCACCTTGAGCCGGTCCTCGAGTTCGGCTTCAATGTCCTTCAGTGCGACAGCCAGCTTGTCGGACGATGTCACGAAGTGTCGCGCGGGATAAATGACGATGTCGGGGCGCTCGGAGAGGATTTCGCCGGTGAGCGGATCGACGTCGGAGATGCGATCGATCTCGTCGCCGAAAAACTCGACGCGCACCGCGATCTCTTCGTAAGCGGGATAGATCTCGAGCGTGTCACCCCGGGCGCGGAAGGTGGCACGGGTCAACGTCATGTCGTTGCGATCGTACTGGATGTCGATCAGGTGCCGAATCACGCGGTCGCGGCGGACCGTTTGCCCCTTCCGCAACTCGACCGTTGTCTGCGCGTATTCCTCCGGCGTCCCGAGACCGAAGATGCAGGAGACAGAGGCAACGATCAGCGTGTCAGGGCGGGTGAGGAGTGACCGGGTGGCCGCGTGACGCAGCTTGTCGATTTCCTCATTGATGTCCGAATCCTTCTCGATGAAGGTGTCGGTTCGGGCCACGTACGCTTCGGGCTGGTAGTAGTCGTAGTAGGAGACGAAATACTCGACCGCGTTGCGGGGGAAGAACTCCTTGAATTCGGAGTAGAGCTGCGCCGCCAGGGTCTTGTTGTGGGCAAGCACGAGGGTGGGTCGGTTCACCTGCTCCACAACGTTCGCCATGGTGAACGTCTTGCCGGATCCGGTTACGCCGAGCAGCGTTTGCATGCGGTCGCCGGCCCTGAGGCCCTCGACGAGCTGCTCGATGGCCTGGGGCTGATCACCGGTGGGACGGAGGTCGGAAATGATCTCGAACTTGGGCAAGGAGGCCTCCGTTCAGTGGACGAATGGGGAAAACTCGACTTGCCATTTTACCGCGAAATCCCGAATTATGGAACATCCGTTCGAGACGCCGATGGCGTGGGCTCCTCGTCTTCCTGATCATCCGGGGAGGTGTCATCGTCGTGAAAGAAGTCCCGGATGACGGGCTCGGCAGCTTCGGCAACCGGTGTCTCGGCCAGGATCTCTTCGTGAGGTCGCGTGGTGTTGTCGGTCAGGTTCTGGCCCGAGGCGTCGGCGGTTGGGCGCGTGGGAGGAGCCAGGTCTTCCGGCAGTTGCAGCCGATACAACTGGGATTCCGCGTAGCCGGCGCTCATCAGTTCGCTGATGTGTTTCACGGCCCAGCGTTGCCCGGAGAAAGGAAGACGGGCAATTGCCTGGTTCGTGTCCCACCAGGCAGCCTCCTTGAGTTCCCGACCAAGGGTGATGGGGACCTGGGCGCTGACGTTTACTGCCAATACCGGGGCAAGAACGACCACATCCCGTGTGTCGTCGAAGAACTCGTTGATGTAGTCGGCCGAGTACGCCTCGCTGACATTCAGTCCGGCGAGTTCGCGCACTGCGCGGCGCGCCGCAATCACCGTCGATTCGTGGGCCTGAATCTGGGTGTGAAATGACTGCCAGGTGTTCCCCAGGGGAACGGTCGCCTTTCGCTGCAGGAGAAGAAACTGCACCCGTGCATTCAAGCGGCGAAAGACATACACATCGACGATGTCGGAGACGATATCGGGCATGTGAAAGGACCTCAGACGGACGGTGAGCGGTCAGCGACGCCGGTCGTTCCACCATCGTCGGACCGAGTCGATGATCGACGCGCTGGCCGGTGGTGCTGCCTGGTACACCTGCCCGCGCCATGTGCGGGTGGTTACCGACGTTCGTGGTCTCCGGAAACTCTGGGCGACCGGCCAAATGATACAGGCGACAGCAACGGTAGCGCCGATGTTCGCCAGTAGCGGCGACAGGTCCCGAAGCAGGTAAGCGACGATGGCGATCGCCACGGCCAAAATGATTGGTGCCTCGAAGAATCGCCTCACCGCCCAGGGTAGGGTCGGGATCTGGATCGTTGGCCTGGCTGGTTTGGCTGGTTCAGGAGGGGGAGGCAGCAGCCGGATGTTGTCGTTTCGCGCCAGAATCTCGTCGATTTCGCGATCGAGCCGGCTGCGGGAATCCTGGCCTTCAGGTGATGGTGAACTGGGTGGTGCAGACATCTATGGCTCCGGCACGTGGCCCGATCTGGGCATGGGGCTATGGTACAGTACGCGCCCGTGGGAGCTTGCTCGTACCCCCTCCATTCGCTCCAGACGCTTCCGGACATCCATCGTGAAATCCAACCTCTTTCGCTTTAATCTGGTCGACGCGGACGGCGCGATGTCCATCGTTGGACCACCCCACGGCCTCAAGGTTCTGGCCGCTGCGTGCAGCAGGGAACCCCGAACCATCGTTGAACTCCTGGAGTTCGCGCAGCCTTACGATTCGACGTGGATCCAACAGGTCCGAACCGGCCTGATGATTTTCGACGAACATAATGTCGGTGAGGTGGATCCGGGTTATGAACCGGTAGTGGCCAATCGAGACGACGCGTCTCAGCGTTCGTTTCGCATCATCGATCAGGTGACCCGGACCCGGAGCATGGTGCCAGCACGCCTCGGTCTCGTGATCGTCAACGTGCGAACCCAGCGCATCATCCAGATCCACAACAGCTACGCCGAGTTGCGCCGAAAGGGCAGGGGGCGGATCAGAGCTGAGGGACGCCCCACCAGGTCATTGTTCCACTATGAACTGCCCGAAGCCTGGAGCATCGTTCCCTGACAGCCCGTGATGGGGTCCCATCGGCCCGAACTGGCTTTCTCCTCGGGAACGGTAGCGAGTGTGCCGGCATTCACCTGAGCGTGAGAGCGGCGACAGTCGGCTTGTCACCAGAGAAGCGTTGATAGCGGATATGCCGAGCGGGTGAAGATTCCCGGGGACTTGCCATGTCCGAGGACCTTCACCCGCTGCAATCGATACAGTGGTCGAGTTACCGAGAGTCTCAGTTCCCGTGGGTCAGGACTTGTCGTCCTTCTTCCGGTTTTTGCGACCGAACCCACCAAGGAACATCCGGCTCATCTGCTCACCCACGGTTCCAGATTCAATGCCATCGGCGATTTTCTGCTCGGAAGCACGCGAGGTGGAGACCTCAGCCTTGGCCCGCTCGTCCTGCGCGCGCGTGA
The DNA here is from genome assembly GCA_023415845.1 of Chloroflexota bacterium. GTDB lineage: Bacteria > Chloroflexota > Chloroflexia > Thermomicrobiales > UBA6265 > JACCYX01. The sequence continues at coordinate 7,749 of JAEZJB010000269.1, forward strand.
AGAACTCCAGCAACTTCTCGCTGGCGTCCTCGTCGCCTCCGATGAGCAATTCGCGGGTGCCGCTGAGATTCGCCTGAAGTTGGTCGATCCACCGGACCACCGCGTCGCGGTTGGTCATCAGGATGTCGCGGTGCATCCGGGGATTACCAAGTGCGAGTCGGGTGGTATCGCGGAAGCCGCTTGAAGCCAGTGAGCGCATATCGCGCCAGCTCTTGTCCTGGGTCAACGTGTCCACGAGGGAGGCAGCCACCACAAAGGGGAGGTGGGAAATCCCTGCGACGTAGCTGTCGTGCTCTACGGGATCGACGAAAAACGCTTCGGCGTTGGTTGCCGCGATGATGCCAAGCACATTGCGAATCGAGGCTTCGGACGCATTCACGGCGGGGCAGACCACCCAGGTCGCACCGCGGAAGAGATCGGCGTCCGCGGCTTCGAGACTTTCCGACTTGCCCGCCATCGGGTGCCCGCCCACGAACTGGACGGTGGCGGGAAGAGCCTTGGCCCATTCCATAACATCCGCTTTGGTCGAGCCGGTATCGGTCACGATGGCGCCGGCCTTCAGATGCTCGCCAATGTTTGCGAACACATCCTGCATGGTGCCAACCGGCGTGGCCACGATGACGATATCGGCATCACTGACCGCAGCTGCAAGCGACCACTCGGTGTCGTCCACCGCGCCCATTCGCTTGGCCCGCGCCTGCTTGTCGATATCGTCATCAAAGCCGATCACCCGCAGGGCATTTCCGTTTTCCGCCGACCAGCGCCGGAGCGCAAGGCCGATGGATCCACCAATTAACCCTAGACCGATGATGGTGACGTGCTGCATGTATGCGATCCCTCTCGTTGTCGACGGCGGTTAATTTTCGAGTTCGGTGACATCGATGGCGCGAAGCCACCCCTCGGTGCCGTCTTCGAGCCGGAAGAAGAGCCATCCATCGGCGCCGTCGACGGCAGGATTGTCGGATTGTTGAGACTGGCCTGTAAATTCCAGTGGAGTGCCTGGGTCGAGGAGTTGGATGATTGTGGCTTCGCCGCCGGCTGTGGAAGGTTCGGACCGCAGGCGTAACTGAATGTCGCTAAATGGGGTTTGGTAGTCCGGCGTGAACTCACCATCGTCACTGGCTGTGGTGGGTTCCGCTGTTGATTCGGTGGACGCTGTGGGCTCGGGTTCGACTGAGTCGTTGGCCGGAGCCTCGGTCGCCTCAGGCTGCTGGGCCACAATGGTTTCCTCAGGAGGCTCCTCAGTGTTGCGCACGACGGCGGTGGGAACGTCGCGTGAAACGAAGTCGCCGATGGTGTCATCGAGTGCGGCGTAAATCACCGAGAATCCCGCCACGCAAACCGCGATGGTGAGGGCCATTGACAGGCCGATCATCAGACCAGCCCGGCGCGAACGTTGACGTAATCGCTGGTCAAGCCCGGGATCGGTCATGGTAGACGCTTCTCGACGCTCATTGACATGAAAATGGGTCACTTCCTGACGTAATTGGGGATTGGAGGGCGGCCGAGACCGACACGGCGGGTTCCGTACGGCACGGCGGGGGAGGACAACCCAGCGGGAAGGGCCCGCAAATCCGCATATTTATAGCACGCACCAGCGGCCGCTCCGTTTCACTGACCGTGATCATCAATTCACTGGTGTGCATCGGCTATCCGCCATGCCTCCTGAGACATCGGCTTCCCCGGGTCACGGTGCTCCAGGCTGTACATATGTCGCCTTGGGTGTTCTTCAGGACTTGCTCCCTACACCGCTCGCAGTCGCGGTCGCGATCAAGAGACATGCACCTCGAGCAAATTCAATGTGAGGTGGCGGGATTTCGCCTCCTCGATGCGTACGATAGGTGAGGCATCGCAAAAGGCCGACATCTCACCCGGCAGTCTCTCGCATCAAACCCGACGCGGTCGTTCTCGTGAGTCTCTCCATCAACGAATTATTCACGCTCGGACAACCGAAAGCCGGTATTTTTCATTTGCAGGAATTCCGAGTGTCCAAACGAATTCCAGCCTGAAATGCCCATGAATTGGGGCTGTTTCGACATTTTGCAAATTTACAATTGTTCATTTCGCGTATTTGAACCGCCCAAAAGGATCAGGCGCAGGCCAGCGCACCGAGCGGAGACAGGAGACAATGTGGATGGGCAGCGAAGTTGCGCATGCAGGGCAATCCTCAGGGGCCGGATATTGGTTGTCGCGCCGGCGCGCTCTTTCATTGAATGCGGAGGGCCAAAATGGTACTCTATTGGTTGCCTAATCGATCTGGTCGGATCAAGCGTGGGCCCCTGCCCGCGTTTTCTGTTTGTCTGAGAACTCCGGCCGGTGTCGTCCACAACCAGGCAACCCGACTCTTTTCACTCAAGTTCAGGAGGTGCGCGGGATGAAGAGTGATCTCTACACCGCGATCGCCCAGATTGCTGCCGAGCGGGGTATTCCGCGCGACGCGGTGCTGCAGTCAATTCAGCAGGCGTTGACGTCGGTTTACAAGAAGTCAACCGGATCGGACGAAGAAGTCTCGGTCGAACTCGACCAGGCATCTGGCGAGATGCAGGTCGTGGTCCACAAAACGGTGGTTGAATCCGTCAGTGACCCCATCACCCAGATCAGCGTTGAAGAAGCACAGCAGTATGTGCCTGCGCCGATCATTGGCGATACGGTCAAGATCATCCGCACGCCGGAGAATTTCGGCCGAATTGCGGCGCAAACGGTCAAGCAGGTCGTCCAGACCCGAATTCGTGACTACGAACGCGAAACCGTCTACCGCGAATACCAGGATAAAGAGGGCGAGGTCCTGAGCGGTGTCGTTCAGCGGGCAGACAACCGCGCCGTGATCATTGAGCTCGGCAAGGCCGAGGCGGTCATGCCGGCTCGCGAGCAGGTGCCGAGCGA
>JAEZJB010000330.1 GCA_023415845.1 Chloroflexota bacterium
TCGACGCCGGGTTGCCGGTGCTGCGAACGGCGGGTTCGTACTTTCTGATGGCCGACTTCTCTCAGCATAATCCTGCGACCGATGTGGAATTCAGCCGCTTCCTGATCTCCGAGGTTGGCGTGACCCCAATTCCGCCGTCGGCGTTCTATTCCGACCCAACCACTGCACCCCAACTCGTGCGATTCTGTTTCGCGAAGAAGCGTTCAACACTGCAGGAGGCAAGTCGGCGCCTGCAGACCCTTCGGGCAATGCTGGTTGCCGACTGATTGAAAGGCCGTTTTTGAGATGGGTGTTTCGGCGGAACGGATGGAAGCAGCGGGTGTCATCGCGATCATTCGCCTCGACGACTACTCGCGAGCAGTCGAATTGACCGAGGCGTTGCTTGCGGGTGGCATCGATGTGGTCGAGTTCACCTACACGAACCCGGCGGCGGGAGAAGCCATCGCGGCGGTGAAGTCTGCCATGGGCGATCGCGTGCTGGTCGGTGCCGGGACCGTGCTCGATCCGGAAACGGCTCGCGCCGCGATCCTGCAGGGTGCCGACCTGATCGTCACGCCCACGGTCAATGTGGAAACGATCAGGCTGTGCCAGCGCTACAGCGTGCCGACTGTGATCGGGGCGTTCACGCCCACCGAGATCCTGACAGCCTGGGAGGCCGGGGCGACTTTCGTGAAAGTCTTCCCGGCCAGTGCCGTCGGACCTCGGTATCTCAAGGACGTGCGCGGTCCACTGCCGCAGGTGCGCCTGATTCCGACCGGGGGCGTCAGCGCCGAAAATGCGGGTGACTTTATCCGGGCTGGCGCGCGGGCGGTGGCGCTTGGCAGCAATCTCGTCGACAGTGGCTCGGTGCAGAGCGCCGACTGGGAAACCATTACCAGCCGGGCACGCGAGGCAGTTTCGGCGGTCCAGAATGCGAGAACGGCAGACTGGGAGGCGAAGGCCTACACTGCCCCTTGATCGACACGAAGCCGTTTCATGCCGTGAACCCGCCGCACGGCTCAGATCCAGGAACCAGCTGATGGCAGAAAACCAGATCCGAATCCCGCTGCTGAAGCGGTTGGCCGAGCAGGCGATGTCAGACCAGGGTTTCCGTGAAGCCGCCCGGGAAGACCTTGACGCTGCGCTGCTCAAATACGGGTATCACCTGAACGACGTGGAGCTGCCGCTTGTGCATCGGTTCCGTGATGCATTGGCCGAGGCCGGTGTCGATCTCGCGCTCGCGTCCGAGCTGGCACTTGATTTCGACGATGATCTCAGCCTCGACGACGTCGAGCGCCTTGAGTCCGCGCTGCGATCAGGGCCTGAAAGCTAAGACGCGCCGGCTTTAGCGAGCGAGCCGGAACCCAAACGCCCTGGATGCCCCACATGGGACTCCAGGGCGTTTGCGCGTGGACAGGAACCCCGAGATTACACCGTCCGTGAGGCTGGTCGGATGTCGTCCAGCGTGATGGTGCCGGCCCGCAGGCTCTCGCGGATTTCGAGGTAGGGCTGGTAGCGGTCATACAGCGTGACAAGGATCGAGACGAGGAAAAGGTAGAAGATCGTCGCTCCGGCCGGAATGATCGAGGTTTCACCGTGCACGAGCAGCCGGTAGGCGAACGTGATGCCAAGATTAATGCCGGCTACCACGAAAAATTCGATCACCATCGATTCCCAGCCATACCCGCGTCGGGCAAGCCACTCGGAGAGAACGGTATTCAGAACGATCAGGACGGACACCGCGACGACAAGCTGGCCAGCTGTCATTCGTAGCCCAGGCAGGATCTGCGAGAAGATCCCGCAGATGAGCCCCACCAGCACGATCTTCTCGGCGAGCGCCAGGTCGAACACTTTCCGCGTGCGGATCTCGCGCTGCAGCAGTCGGTGCGTCGAATGGCCGAACGGGTCTTCCACGACCAACGAGAACCGGTGGTCAGCGGGCGGACAGCGCTTGAACACCACCCACCACGCGAGAACCAGCACGGCCGCGATCAGTACCCCCAGAACCGGGATCAGGTCGGGATGATCGCGGAGCGTGTCCGTCACATCCATCTGCGCGACGTGGATCCAGTACTCCTGCGGAATCTTGATGCCGAACCAGATCACCGCCGCGGCAATCACGATCAGGGTCGAACCCATCCTCACCGGATTCCAGCGCGTCCGGACGGCTTCGTAGAAGATGAAGAAATATTCGAAGGTATTGGGGAAGAACAGGAGCAGGGCGCGGAGGTGACTCGCTTCGAACAGCACCACCCCGATCAGCCGGAAGTAGTAGAGGAACCGGCTGACGTCGAACGCAAAGATGTTGTCCCAATTGCGGAAGGTCGAGAGGTAGGCAATGGCGAGATAGTAGATGTCCAGCGCCTTGTCGTACGACTGATAGCCCTCGAGGTCGAGATTGGTGAACGTCTGGAAGACCGTTTGGTCGACACCGTCGATGATCAGGCAGGCAATCACTGCAGGCAGGGGGTACCGGGGAATGAGGAGCGGCACGAACAGTCGCAGTCCGCACACGATCGCGAAAATCAGCACATCGGTTGACATGGAAGTTCTTTCAGCCTCCTCCACCCGCGTGACTGTCGCGGGATATTCCGCCTCGTGACGTGGTCACTGACATCGAACGGTTCCGGCAGATCTTTGGCAATTGACAGCATGACTCCGGAACGGACCGCGTCAGTTGCCGGTGAAAGGTTCGGTCCCAAACAGCCTGTCTCCCGCGTCACCCAATCCCGGCCGGATGTAGCGGTTCTCGTCTAGTTCGCGGTCAAGGGCCGCAACATTTATCTGCACATCCGGATGGTGGCGATACACGTTCTGCGCGCCTTCAGGGGCCGCGATGATGCCGACGAACTTGATCCAGGATGCGCCCCACTCTTTCAGTACGGAGATCGCGTCGACTGCGGAGCCACCGGTGGCAAGCATCGGATCGAGCAGGATCACTAGGTCGTCCGGGCACGTCGGTGGTAGCTTGTTGTAGTAGGACACCGGCCGGTGCGTCGACTCATCCCGATACATGCCGAGGTGCCAGACGCGCGCCTTCGGCAGGATGTCGGCCGAGGCTTCGACCATCCCAAGACCTGCCCGCAAAATCGGGACCAGGCCAATATCGATGCTCACCTTCTGACCGGAGGTGTGCTCCAGTGGCGTGTCGTAGTCGAATCGGCTCAGCGGGAGGTCCAGCGTTGCCTCATACAGCAGCAGGGTTGTCAGCTCGCGTACCAGTTCTCGAAACGTCTTGGTGTCGGTTCGGACATCGGAGAGCATCGTGCGCTTGTGCTGCACCAGTGGGTGTCTGCTCACCTGCAGGGTCGGAACGTTCGGGCGGTTGGCGTGACTCATCCAGTGGTTTCTCCGCTCGTGGGGTGGCGTGCTGTCAGGAAGATGGCTGCAGGTAACCTAGTTCGCGCAGGTGACCGAAACCATCTTCGGTTGGTCCTTCTGGCACGTACTCGAGGCTCACCCAACCGCTGTAGCCGGAGGCGTCGATGGTCTCGAAGAGGGCCACCCAGTCGATTTCGCCGGTGCCAGGCTGATGTCGTCCGGGCACGTCCGCAATCTGGATGTGGCCAATCGACGCGCCATTGGCCGCGATGAACGCGAACGGGTCTTCACCCATCCGCAGGGCGTGATACACGTCGTACTGCAGGGCGACATTTGGCTGGCCGGCCGCCGAGATCGCGTCCAGCGCATCCTGCGTCGTTGGCAACGCAAACCCGGCAACATCGAGGTTGTTGACTGGCTCGACCGTCAGCATCAGCTCAAGACCGGAGAGAGCGGACGCCGCTGCGGAGATGTTCGACACGATCAGGTCAGTCACGCCTGTCGTCTCCGATTTGCCCGCGAGCAGGTTGATGCGTGACGGCTTGATCACTTCCGCATACTGGACGGCCTTCGGGAGCCCGGCCAGAAACTCCACTTCACGCGCGGGGTCGGCGGCAAGACCGCGGTCGCCTGCGTTCCAATCGCCGGCTGGCAGGTTGAACAGCACGTATTCGACACCTGCGGCGTTGGCAGCCTCCCGCACCACCTCGGCATCCTCGCTGTAGGGAAACAGCAACTCTACTCCGGCGAATCCGGCCGCGGCGGCGCGGTCGAAACGCTCGAGCGTCGGATATTCTGTGAAAAGCATGGTGAGGTTGGCAGCCAGGCGAGGCATAGCGTCGAGATGCTCCTTGCATAAGGCGTCGAATGTGCGCCAGGAATTCTGCTGCCATTGTGCCAGAGTTGGGGCAGTCGCCAACCCTCAAGGAAACACGGACGAACGATGCTTCAGGTTGAACAGGTGACGCGGCGATTTGGCCAGGTTGAGGCCAATGCGGAGATTGATCTGGAGGTGCGACCGGGGGAAGTCGTCGCGTTGCTCGGAGAGAACGGGGCCGGCAAGTCCACATTGCTGGCCATTCTTTCCGGTTACCTCCAGCCCGACGCTGGGAGCATCCTGATGGAGGGAGCCCAATTGCGGCTTCGATCACCGGCGGATGCCATTCGGGCAGGGATCGGTC
>JAEZJB010000393.1 GCA_023415845.1 Chloroflexota bacterium
ACGGGTCCGTTTCACGAGGCGCATACGGTCAGCACCTGGCCGTGATCGGGATTCTGCGCCTGAATGTTCAAGCGCACCTGAGAGCACCCTGAAGTTGTGATGAACGCGGATGGCGCTCCGGCCCGCAGGCCGTGGCAGGTCGAGCACCTGAAGCGCGCACAGGTCTCACCTGCATGCGCCGACAGCGCCGCGAGTTTACATCGTCAGCCCGGCGGCTCGGCGTGGCATGCTTCCGGAATCGTCTCCGGCAGCGTTGAGGATGGTGTGCATGTCCGATCCCGAATCTTCCCCCGACGTTCCTCTCCCCGACTACGACATCCACACTCCCGAGGAGCAGGTGGCGATTCGGGAGGCGTTGACACGTGATCCGGGCGAATTCCGGCTGCCGACCGTGGCGGGCGACGAGCAACAGGGGCGTGGGCAGCGCCTCGCCGACGCCGTGACCGGCGTCATCGGCTCGTGGCGGTTCATCGCGATTCAGGGCGGTATCCTCACCCTCTGGCTCATCATCAACTCGGTCGGCTGGATTCGGGGGTGGGATCCTTACCCGTTCATCCTGCTCAACCTGGTGCTGTCGTTCCAGGCGGCGTTCACCGCCCCGATCATCATGATGAGCCAGAACCGGCAATCGATGAAGGATCGTCTCCATGCCGAACACGATTTCCAGATCGACATTCGGGCGGAACTCGAGGTCGCCGCGATCCAGGAACGGCTCAACGACCTGGGCGGGCGCCAGTGGGACGCACTGGTCGACCTGCAGACCCAGCAACTCGACCTGCTTCGCCGGATCGACAGCCTGACCGGGGAGGTTCACGCCCTGGTTCGCTCCCGGGAGACCACCACTTCGTAGCCAGAGCGAGGGGCTCCGCCACCAACAGGGTGGGCTCGCCCGGGTCAGCGCGGAATCCAGCGAAACAGGAACGACGACTTTACCATCAGCCAGAGCAGCGCCAGGATCACGACGTGGGTCATGGTCCCGACCACGAGGGAATCGTGCTCGTTGATCGGCAGGCTGGAGACGATCAGGGCGAACACGACGTGAAGGATGAAGACGTAGAGGGTTGCCCCGCCGAGCGGCACCAGGAACCACCCGAGCAGGCGATAGGCTGGCGTCCAGAACCGGGTCAACAGGCCGTAGAGCGCGATCACCGCGACCACCAGATTGAGCACGCGCAACGGCCCCAGGAAGTCGCGCAGGAAACCCTCCCGATAGATCGACCAGAAGGTCGCATCCGGAATCAGGTCAAGCCGGAGTGACAACGGGTCTCCCAGCTTGCCCGGACTGTTCCAGGTGAAGAAGAGAAAGACGATAAATGCGGCCCACGCCAGCACAGCCGCTGTTTTTCCTGCCGGTCCGGCAAACCACTGCCGAATCTGATCCTGGTAGTAGCCGATGGTGAGACCCGCCATGAACGGAAGTTGCCAGCTCAGCAGGGGGAACGGATTTTCGAAACTGGAGGCGGCGACGCGCCACTCCAGGAAGAAGTTCATAACGTAGATGGCCAGGCTCACACCCATCAGCACCCACCAGCGGCCCCGGGTGAGGAGCCACATGGCGAACGGCGCAAGGAGCAGCAGCCCGACGTAGAGCCCCATCACGTTGAACTGATACGGACCGACATTGAGGAACAGCACGTCACGCACGGCCGCCGGCGGCACGGGCATCTCTGCCAGCTCTGCGGTCGAGCCATACATCGAATATGTCTGGCCGGTTGTCGCATCGGTCCACGTGGTCAGGACCTCACCGTCCAGGAAGGGCACCTTGCTGAGCAGGTAGGCGGCAAACACCACGACGAGGGACACCACATAGAGCAGGCGCGCCCGCGACCACATGCGTTGCGCCGAATCCAGCCACCCCGACTTCTGGATTCGCCGCTGGTGAACCATGCCGAGCACGACCCCGGAGAGCAGCACGAACAGTTCCGCGCCCGAGATCGCCCCGATTCGCTCGTGCGAAATAATGTAGAAGAGCGACTCGAGGTGAATGTGGTCGACCACCACGAAGACGATCGCGAGACCACGCAGGAAATCGATCCGGAGATCGCGTGACCCCAGGTCTGCCGGATAGCGCCAGCTGGTTCCGGCGCTGCGGGTTACGCCCGGCAGTTGCTGGGCGACGGGGGGTGTGGCCGGTGCGGTGACTGCACGCTGGAGGTGGTTCACGGCAGGAGCTCGTCCATCTGCTGGCAGGTCCGGTTCTCAGTCAGTCGTTCGTCAGCAACGGTATCGTCGCCAGCCAGTGGCCGTGTCACGAATATGGGCGAAGTGGCGCGGGTATTGAGGCTGATGGAGCGATTGTAGCGCCTTGAGCCAAGCGAGGTGGAAGGGGCTGGCCAGCCGCCACCGAGGCGAGTGGCGTGGGGAGTTCACTGGTCGCCAGCATCGGTCGGTCACGGCGCTATGGATCGGCTCGCTGGTTTGCTATAGTGCGACCCTGAGGACACGTGGTCACCTCTGGTCATTACGGCACGCTCGTGTAGCCGCGAACGCGATGCTCGTCGAGCTGCCATACGGGCCGAAATCTGAGGGCAATCGCCTGTCGGCGGTGCGGGAGGTCATTGGTCGTGTTTCGGCTCGTTGCGATGGTGGTTCGGTCGTTTTGCTTCTACCTCCCGCTTCCGGGGCTGGCCCGCCAGGGTGACGTGGGGCCGGATGACATTCTGTTCGGCGTTAACCTCGATTTCAGCCAGGATTCGGTTTCCGCCTTTAACGAGCGACTGGGCCAGCCTTTGGCCGCCTACGGCCGATTCACCCCCTTTCCGCTGGAGGGAGCGGAGATCGACGCGCTGCAGGCGTTC
>JAEZJB010000434.1 GCA_023415845.1 Chloroflexota bacterium
CGCGACCTCCGAGAGGAGAGGATGGGACCCATGGCGACCATTCACCTGGATGAATCAGAGATCATCGACGAACCGATCGAGGCATCAACCGGGCAGAAATTGCTGCGGCGAAGTGGCGGCTGGGCCCTCAACCTGGTGATGATCCTGATTTGCCTGATTATGGTGCTGCCCTTCTACTGGGTGGTCATCACCGCGTTCGTGCCGCAAATGTCGGCATTCGGCAAGCCACCCAACTGGTTCCCTACCGACTGGACACTGGAGAACGTGCGGCGGGTATTCGACTCGGTGCCGTTCTGGCAGCAGTTCATCAACAGCGTCAAGGTTTCGCTGATCATCACGGTGGGATCGGTGATCACCAGCACGATGGCGGCCTATGCGTTTGCGCGACTGCAGTTTCCGGGGCGCGACGTGCTCTTCCTCGTGCTGCTGGCGGCGCTGATGGTGCCGGGGCAGGTGACGGTGATTCCGACCTTCATCCTGATGCGGTATCTGGGGCTGATGAATACCCACGAGGCGCTCTGGATTCCGGGCCTGATCAGTGTGTTCGGCATCTTCCTCCTGCGGCAGTTCTTCCTGCGGACGCCACGGGATCTCGAAGAGGCCGCGAAACTCGATGGCGCGGGCTACCTGCGAATCATGTTCCAGATCGCGTTGCCGCTGGCTGCGCCGGCCATCGCCGCGCTGGCGGTGTTGAACTTCCAGGCGGCCTGGAACGACTTCTTCGCTCCCAACCTTTTCCTGACCACCCCGGACAAGTTCACGCTGCCGGTTGGACTCGTGGCGCTGCGGGGGATGTTCGGGGGTACACCCACGACCATCTTCGCCGGCGTCACCATGGTGCTGATCCCGGTGCTGGTGGTGTTCCTGCTGGCGCAGCGGCGGTTGACCGAGAGCATTGCGCTGACCGGGATTCGGGGGTAGGTGATGGCGACCTTTCCCCACGAACCACCGGTGCCGTTGGCAGACGATGGGTCCAGCCACCTGCTGATCGAGGTGGGGCGGACCGTTCGGGACAATTTTCACGTGCTCTGCGGATTGTCGCTGGTGTACCTGGCGGTGGCCCTGCCGTGGCTCGTGCTGGGGACCATTACTTCCTGGGCGGTGGCATGGGCCCCGCTGGTGCTGACCACGGCGCCAGTGTGGATGACCATCGTGTGGTGTGGAGACCGCATGCTGGCGGGCGAAGCCACCACCTGGCGCCGGGCGCTGGGAACCTGGCGCCAACTGTTGCCGGCAGGAATGGCGAGTGGCATTCCGTTGGCGGTGTGTGGCACGGTACTGTTGTGGATGGCCCGCGAACCAAGTGAGACATCGTGGGGCAGGCCAGGTCTGGTGGTGAGCGCGGGACTGACGCTGACATTCGGAGTGCTGCTCGTACCGGCCATTCCCGTGGCCCTGCGCACCGGTCTGGCGGGTATCAGGCTGTGGCAGGTGAGTGCCGCCGTTGTCATCAAGCGATCCGGGCAAATCATGGGCGCGCTGGTGCTGGCGGTTGCTGGCATGGGGTTGGCCCAGGCGATTGGCCCCGTGATGCTGCTGGGAGTCGCGCCTCTCGGCGTGCTGGTTGCCGCGATCACCCTGCCGGACCCGGATTGAAAGCAGGAGTAACGTCCATCGCCTGGTGCCCGTCGCCTGGTGGTGCGCGTCGTAGACGGGGCAGGACTCAGAGAGATGGACGAATCCGCGCAGGGCAACGGCAAGCCCACGATGCGAGACATTGCCGACATTGCCGGTGTCTCGATGGCGACCGTATCACTGGTATTGAATGGGAAACGGGGAATATCGGAGCCGACTCGCAACCGGGTGCTGGAGGTGGCGCGCGATCTGGGCTACGACACCGGGCGGCGGAGCAATGGGTCCGCAGAAACGATCAGCATCCTGATCGAGCACCTCCCGACGTCGCCGACGTCCGACCCGTTCAACCGGTTCGTGCTGGCGAGTGTGGAAGCCGAAGCGCGGAAGGCCGGTTACCGAACGGTGATCGAATTCGCCACCGAACGAGATGGACCAGTGGCGGGCCACTGGGCAGGAAACTGGGCTGCCGGGGTGTTGATTCTGGGTGGTGGTGACCTGAACCCGGAATGGATCGGTACCGCACGCGATGCGGGGCTGCCGATTGTGCTGGCGGACCATTTCATCCCGGGTGTGTCGCTGCCGACCGTGGTGCCGGACAACTTCGCGGGCGCGTATGCGATGACGCGCTACCTGATCGACGCGGGACACGAGCGGATCGGGTTCCTGCGCGGGCCTGCCAAGTACTGGACGTTGGAGGAGCGGCGTGGTGGGTACCTGCTGGCGATGCAGCAGGCTGAGCTGGGACCGACGGCGGACCTGGTGCCGCCGCGGATCTCGCATGGCTCGGAGAAGGGCTATGGGGAAACCCTGGCCCTGCTCGACCTGGCGGAGCCGCCAACCGCGATTTTTGCCGTGAGCGACCAGGCCGCGGTGGGAGCTTACCGGGCGGTGATGAGCAGAGGGCTGGTGGTGGGTCAGGACATCTCGATCGTGGGGTTTGACGATATCGAAGTGGCCAAAATGCTGACTCCCCCGTTAACGACCGTGCGGAACTCGGGGACCGATCTCGGACGTGTCGCGTTCATTCGCCTGCTGGGAATGATGCGAGACGAAGACCTGATGATCGATCCGCCGATCAAGTGGACGATTCCGACGCGCATCATCGAGCGTCAGTCCGTGCGGAAACTCAGGTAGCGAGAAGCTGGATGAGGGCCAACCGTGAGGGGCGGTCTCTTGCGGGATAGTGCATCTGTTGAGTGGTTCTACGGGAAAGGTGCAGCGGTGACCGTCTCCATGATCGATAACGCTCGGACCAGCGCAGAGGGTATGGATGGGGAGGGATGGCTCAACCCGACCTGGCCGGTGCTGAAGACCTACCGAGGACGGCAACTCGATCGGTTTGCAATGCCGCTGGGCGGAATCGGCACCGGTACGGTGTCACTCGGCGGGAGAGGTGACCTGCGTGACTGGGAGATCGTGAACCGGCCGGCAAAGGGATTTTCGCCACGGCAGGCCTTTTTCGCGATACGGGTGGCGGGGGAGGGTGTCGAGCCGTTCGGCCGGGCACTGGAGGGGCCGTTGACCTCGGGCTATGAGGGATGGTCGGGATCACCAGTACCGCATGCGGGGTTGCCCCGTTTCACTGAGGCCACAACCCATGCCGCGTATCCACTGGCGCAGGTGGAGTTGCGGGAGCCAGGGCTACCGATTGACGTGCGGATTGACGCGTGGAACCCGCTGGTGCCGACCGACGCCGCGCGGAGTGGGCTGCCGGTGGCGTTCCTGCGGTTCGTGGTGCGGAACACCGGGGTGGTTCCGATCGAGGTGTCGGTTGCGGGAGTGCTGGAGAACTTCGTCGGTCGCGATGGGTTGCGAGGTGAATCGGCAGGGAACGTCAATGAACTGGTCGCCGCCGATGGACTGAGCGGGGTGCTCCTGCGATCGGAAAGGGTATCTCCGGAGGCCGAGCAGTGGGGAACGATTGCGCTGGTATCGCCGGAGACGGATGGCGTGACGATCTCGCGCCGACGGGACTGGACTGACACCTCGTGGTCAGGGCCGCTGCTCGACTTCTGGGATGACCTGCTGGCCGATGGCGATCTCGACGACCGGGAGCCGAACGGGCGATTGACCCCAATTGCGAGTGTCTGCCGGCGCCAAACGATCGCACCAGGGGAGGAAGCGACATTCCCGTTCCTGCTGACGTGGCACTTCCCGAACCGGCAGAACTGGGAGCACGGGCTGACCAATACCGATCCCACACCACAGCGCACGGTCGGCAACTGGTACACGACGCAGTATGACGATGCCTGGGATGCGGCACGGACGATCGCCGCGGAGGTTGATGCCCTGGAGGCGGACACCGTGGCATTCGTGAGCGTCTTCTGCGACTCGCCGTTTCCAGAGGTGGTGCGAGAGGCTGCGCTGTTCAACCTCAGTACATTGCGGAGCCAGACCGTTTTCCGGACGCCGGACGGGAGGATGTTTGGCTGGGAGGGGACACAGGACCACACTGGTTCGTGCCATGGGAGTTGCACCCATGTCTGGAACTACGAGCAGGCCACCGCGTACCTGTTCGGTGACCTGGCGCGGTCGATGCGGGATGTTGAGTTCCTGTTTGCGACCGACGAACAGGGCCTGATGAGTTTTCGGGCGAACCTGCCGCTGGAGTACGCGCAGGACTGGGCATTGGCGGCGGCGGACGGCCAGATGGGGTGCCTGATGAAGCTTTACCGCGACTGGAAGCTGTCGGGGGACGACGACTGGTTGCGGGAACTGTGGCCCCAGGCCAAGCGGGCGCTGGCCTTCACCTGGATTCCGGGCGGCTGGGATGCGGACCGGGACGGGGTGATGGAGGGATGCCAGCACAACACGATGGACGTGGAGTATTACGGGCCAAATCCGCAGATGCAGTACTGGTACCTCGGAGCGTTGCGGGCGATGGAAGAACTGGCCCGGCACCTTGGCGAGCCGGACTACGCGGACGACCTCCACAAAATTTTTGAGCGGGGGAGCGCGTGGACCAGCGCCAACCTCTTCAACGGGGAGTATTACGAGCACCAGATCTGGCCGCCGAAAGGGGAGATCGCCAATGGGTTGCGGCACAAGAGCATGGGCGCACACAACCTGGAAGATCCAGAGCTCCAGCTTGGAGCGGGGTGCCTGGTTGACCAACTCGTAGGGCAGTACATGGCGGAGGTAACGGGGCTGGGAGCGCTGGGGCCGGCCGACGAAACCCGCACGACGCTGGCAAGCATCAAGCGGCACAACTTCCTGCCGACAATGACCGGTCACTTCAATCACATGCGGTCGTATGCGCTGGGACCGCATGAAGCGGCGACGCTGATGTGCAGCTATCCGCGGGGCAACCGGCCGGAGCGGCCATTTCCCTATTTCACCGAGGTCATGACCGGGTTCGAGTACACGCTGGCCGTGCACATGCTCTATGCCGGAATGGTCGATGACGGGCTGGAGCTGATCCAGGCAATTCGGGACCGGTATGACGGTGACCGACGCAGCCCGTTCGACGAGGCGGAGTGCGGGCATCACTACGCCCGGGCGATGGCAAGCTGGGCGGCGGTGCTGGCGATGACGGGGTTCGATTACCAGGCGAATACCGGTGAGATGGCGATCGACCTGAGGGAGGGGGCGGCGCCGACGTTCTGGTCGACCGGCGGAGCATGGGGAACGGCAGCGCTCCGGGACGGGGTAGTGGAAATCGAGGTCCGTGACGGCGAGCTCAACCTGCAGACCGTGGTGGTGAATGGGGAGCCCGGGCGGGCGGTCGAGGGGAGGGGCCGGGCGGTGGCGCCGGTGAATCTGGTCGCCCGGTAGGCTGGCTCAGGATTCGGGGTGGGTTGGCAGGCTCACCTCAACCGGGTCGTAGTACTTCGGGTTGAGCAGGCAGAACTCGTTGCCTTCGGGGTCGGCGAGGACCACGTGGTAGTCCTCGATGGTCCAGCGGTGGGTGGCGCCAAGTGACTCGAGGCGAGCCCACTCGTCCTCCCAGGTGACCCCAGGCAACGGACGGAGATCGAGGTGGACCCGGTTCTTGACCGTCTTGCCTTCGGGTACGGTGCCGAAGCCGAGGGACATCGACCGGTCGCCTCCACGCGGCTGGATGGTGACCCAGTCTTCCGCGGGGGTGTTGGTGCGGTACTCCCAGTCGAGGGCGGCCAGCCAGAATTCGGCGAGGCGGGACGGGTCGGCACAGTCGAAGACGACGCCGTGAATGAAGGCCATCGTGTCTCCTCTCTGGGGGCGAGCAGATCTGACTTCCAGTATGCAGGGCCGGTCAACGCTGCGCTTCTGGCTGGCGAGGGTGCGGTCGGAGCGAGGATGAGGCCGAGCGGAGCCGGTCAGGTGAAGAGGGAGAGGATTCCCATGATGACCGTTCCGGCCAGGAGCCACAGATAGCGCAGTCGCTCGACTGGCGGGAGTTCCTCCTGGAACACACTCTGGATGAGGATGCCGGCGAGGATGGCGATCATGATCTCAAGGGTGCCGTCGGTGGGGGTAATGAGCTGATGGCTCAGCCAGCCTGCGATTGGCGCAAGGGCGAGGACAAAGCGTCCGGCATTGGCGAAGCGGGCATTGTAATGGCCGCGTAGCACGTAGTCCTTGTAGAGCAGGTGGATGCCAATGGTGGCGCTGGCGGCGAGCACGTAGATCAGGTTGTCGGCGGCATCCTCGGGGATCGTGAAGACGACCAGCCAGGTGTAGACCCAGATGATGACGATGTGAAACCAGAAGCGGGCCGTGTTGTGATGCCCGTGGTGGTCGACATCGCTGCGGATACGGACGCGGGAGAGCGTGAGTTCAAGGGCGTAAAAGACGAGGAGGCTGAGGACGGTGATGCCGTAGACGGAGGCGCCGACCCACTCCCGGGAGTGCTCGACCTCGGGGAAGAGGATGAGGAAGACATAGGCGATGGCGACGCCACCACCGAATGACGAGACCTGGGTGGCGTGGTCCTTGAGGCGGCCGCGAATTTCCGGCCCAAAGGCGAGCAGCACGGAGAGGATGATGGCCATGAGGCCAGCGTAGTGTTGGTATTCCATGGAATGTCGCGGCACCTTCCGGGGTGTTTGCGGCAGCAAGGTTCGGATCTCGGTTGGATTCGGTGGGACCAGGTCCACGGCGTTCATTGTGCCGTGCGGTGGCGTTGCTGACCATGCCGGGCGGCAGGCAGTGGCGTGGTATGTCAGAATCCGGCCAACCTGATCTGGCCATCGACGGCCTGGCTGGAACCATCGGAAGGACAAGATTGTGCACACCGCTGTCCTGGAACGAGAGCAGTTCATTCCCGCGCCGGTGGAGGCGGTGTTCGCGCCGTTTGCCGATGCCGCCAACCTGCAGGCGATCACGCCACCGTGGTTGCACTTCCGGATCGTTTCGTCGTTGCCGATCACGATGCAGACCGGCGCACGAATCGTGTACTGGTTGCGGCTCCATGGGGTGCCGGTTCGGTGGCGGACGCGGATCGTGGCCTGGAATCCGCCCCATGACTTCGTCGACGTTCAGACCAGCGGACCGTTTGCGTTGTGGTGCCACCGGCATACCTTCGAGGCGGTGCCGGGGGGGACGATCGCCCGCGACCGGGTCGAATACAGGATCGGGTTCGGGCCGATCGGGAAGCTGGTTCACCGCCTGTTCGTGCAGCGGGATCTCGATCGGATTTTTGCGTATCGGCAGGATGCCATCCTCGACCTGGTCGAGACATCTCCAGCCTCTGGACCGGATGCAGCCCCCAGCGGACAATGACGCCCACGATGGGACAGTCGAGCCGTTTGCAGAGGGGAGCACGATGAAGGCGACTACGGAATACCGGTACAACCGGCTGACATGGGCAGAGATGAACGATGCGATTGCCGCCGAGAAGGTGGTGATCCTGCCGACCGGTTCCACGGAGCAGCACGGCCGGCATATGCCTCTGGACGTGGACCTGTTCCTGGCGGAGTCGGTGAGCCTGGAAGTGGGGCGTCGGGCGGCCGATCGGGTGCTGGTGTTGCCAGCGATTCCGTACGGGCTGAACAAGCACCATATCGACTTTCCAGGAACGATTCACATTGAGTCGCAGGTGTATATCGATTTCTGCCTCAATGTGCTGAAGAGCGTGGCATATCACGGTTTCAAGAAGATGCTGATCGTCAACGGGCATGGGTCGAATACGCCGCAGAATGACATCATCGCCCGACGGACGGTGCTGGAAACCAATGCGTTGTGCGTAGCGGTCAACTACATCAACCTCGCGCTGGAGGACTTCGCAACCGTGCAGGATACGCCGGTGGTAGCGCATGCCGACGAGTTCGAGACGTCGCTCTACCTCTACCTGGATGAGAGCCGGGTGCAGATGGACAAGGCGGGCGCCGGTGACGACGTGATGGGCACCTACTTCAGTTCGGACTCGACTGGCGTGGCCCGGTTCAACGATTTCTGGGGACGGTGGACCGACCTGGGCGTCCATGGCGATGCACGGACCGCCACGGCGGCGAAGGGCGAAGTGATCTTCGAGTCGGCGGTGGGCCACCTGATTACCCTGGTCGATGAACTGCGAGCGTGGCCGATTGCCGAGCGCAAGGATATGCACGCTCAGCCAGCGGATACCTCGATTCGCTGGTAGGACAGCGGTCCGTGGGGCGCCCAGTTTTCATAGCGAATCCTGTCGCCGGAAATGGGCGAGGCGCAGAGGCGATCAAGCGCATCCGCCGATCGGTGGGTGGCGCGGCCGACATTGTGCTGACGCACGGGCCGGGCGAAGCCGAGACTCTCGCGATGGCGCATGCCGCCGAGGGCTTCGCGCCGGTCGTGGCGGTTGGCGGAGACGGCACTATCCAGGAGGTGGTTAGAGGCCTGCTGCAGGTGGCTGATCCGCCGCCGCTGGGAATCGTGGCGGCGGGAAGCTCGAACGACGCGGTGCGGACCCTTGGATTGCCGCGAGATCCATTGTCGGCCGCGCGAATGGCCTGGAGTGACACGGCGGGGGCAATTGACGTGGGGCGCTGTAATGGCGCGCCGTTCCTGAATGTGGCGGGAGTAGGGCTCGATACGGTGGTCGTCGCGGCGGTGAATGCGCGATCGGGGCGGTGGGTACGGGGGCGGGCGGGATACATCGGCCAGGCATTGCGCGAGTTGCGCCGGTTCGAGAACCCGTCGTTCACGATTCGCCTGGATGACGAGGTGATCGAGACGCCTTCGGTGCTGCTGGCGGTGGCCAACCTGCGCTATTACGGGGGCGGGATGAAGATCGCTCCCGACGCCGATCCGACGGATGGGCTGCTGGATGTCTGGCTCGGGGGTGACCTTTCGCGAGCCGAAGTGCTGGCATTGATGCCCGCCATCTTCCTGGGACAGCATGGACGCCATTCCAGGGTAAAGCACTACCGAGCGGCGAGGGTTCGGGTCGAGAGTCCCTATCCTCAGCAGGTGCAGATGGATGGGGAGCTACTTGCCGCGCTCCCGGCCGACTTCGATGTCGATCCGCTGGCGATCAGGATCATGGGTTGGGCCGGGCGGTAACGAATGCCAGAGGCATCTCCTGGGGTTGCAGGCGATGCCTCCGCATTGGTGCCATCGATGTGGCGGTTGAGAATTCTCCTAGGCGATGACGATGATGTCGGGGCCGCTGCAACACCCGTAGATCATCGTGCCCCTCCAGTCGTACATGGCGTAGTTGTGGCTGATGATGAGAATCAGCCCGCAGTCGGGGCACCTGGCGCGCTGGGCGGGATTGATGCGAACGACTGCGGTGTTGTCGAGAGCGAGGATGGCTCCGACCCAGTTGCGTCCGTGTTGCTCGATGCCCTGCTCGATGAACTCGTAGGCACCAAAGACACCGCCGCACGAGCACTCGATGCGATTCGAAAACCAGGGTCCCATGTCTTCGACCTTGAGTTCGGTCTCGATCCGTTTGCGCTCTTCTTCGGAGACACGTTCGAGACCGACCGATTTGACCCGGGCGGGAGTCCAGAACCAGCTCATGACAGCCTGCGCCTGAGCGGGAGTGGCGTAGAACGTGGCGGACTGACCCTGGCGGATGGCGTGCTGCATCATCGAGACCACAACGCTGTCGTCGGCGGTGATGACAGCCCGACCTTCGTCAACCGTTGCTTCGACGGACCGGATGAAGGTTGAAGGATCTTTCACGGGACACCTCCAGTGAGGAAAGAAGTCGCGACTTTGAGAGCTGTGGGAGTTCAGGCTGGATAGGTGCCTGAACATCAGCCGGTGAACCGTTTCGTCAGGGAGCGTGAGGTGGTGGATAGCCTGGCTCCAGGGCGTTGCGCATTGGGACCTCCCTTGCCAGTCATGGCCTTCCGGGATACGGACGCGGTGGGGCGAGCGTCACGGCGGTGAGCAGAACGACGACGAGGGCGATGGCCGAGCGCTTCATGGTGGGCTCCTTTCACGACGCACCGGGCTGGTGCGGTGCGTGCCATCACCTTGCGCCTGCCGGCAGGCAAAGGCATCGGTGAAACCACGTACTGCCACCCGGGTCCAGCGGATAGGGACGCAAAACACACGTAGGTAATGAGCCACCCGATGACGAGTCACCTACGTAGTGCCGGTTGCTTCCCCGCGAGTCGTGCCTGAGTCGCTGGGACCAACGGATGCCCGGAAACCCTCTGGACAGATCGAAGGACTCCCCGTACCGTGTCGCGCTAACGAACCAACTTGTTCCTGACCGTCTTCACCCTCGGTTTCAGCCGCGTGAACGTCACGGACCTCGACTCGTCGGAGCCGGGCCGTGAGTGAACAGGAGACTTGATGTCTGACTCCAATTCGGCAGCCATACCCTCGCTGCGGCTGGGTGTGGTTGGCGCCGCGCGCATCCTGAATGCGCACCTGCGTGGGATTCGCCTCGTACGCGAGGCCGGGCTGGCCGACGTACGGGTGACCGCCATCGCGGCACGGCGACGTGAGGATGGCCTGACCTTCCGGCAGCGTGGCGAGGGGCCACCTCCGCGCGAGCCGGTTTCGACCAACGAGAAGGATCCGCTGGGCGCGCCGCACCTGTATGCCAGCGACATTCACCCTGAAACCCTGCCCGAGATTTACGACGACTGGCGGGCGATGCTCGAAGCGGACGATGTCGACGCGGTGCTGATCCTGGCCCCGGTTGGGTTGCACCATACGATTGCGCTCGATGCGATTGCCGCTGGCAAGCATGTGCTGATCGAAAAGCCCTTCGCGATCTCGGTGCGGGCCGGCCAGGAGATCGTTGACGCCGCCGCTGCGAAAAACCTCGTGGTGGGAGTGGCCGAAAGCGTGCGCTATACGGAGCCGACACGAGCCGCACATTGGGTGATCGACCAGGGGCTGCTCGGGAATCTCCAGCTCTGGATTTCCGGCGGCTTCGGCGGTGGCGAATGGGGCCCTGACCGGATCGTGGCGCGGACTCCCTGGCGACACCAGAAGCTGCCAGGCGGGGGCGGTCCGGTGCTGGACTGGGGCGTCCACCTCTTCAACCACATGCGCTACCTGATGGGCCCGATTGCCGAAGTCAGCGCGAATGTCGCCACGCTGGAGCCGGAGCGCTTCGACCGCGCCGAGGACGGGGCGGTGATTGCAAGCGTACGGAACGAGGTGGAGGACGTGTTCTTCGCCAACCTGAAGTTCGCCAGCGGGGCGATCGGTACGACGTTTGGTGGATGGGCGGGCCGGGGAGCAGGAAGCTCGTTCGGCAAGGGCGCCACCATCTACGGGACCCGGGGCATGATGCAGGGCGATGAGGTGATCGCGGAAGGCACCTCGCCCGCGTCGGCCACCAACCTTTTCGCCTCCGGCGGAACCCCATCGGAATTCGATACCTACTTTCCTGCCGGGCTGAAAGATGCCTTCGCGCTGGAGATGCTCGACTTTATCCGCGCGATCCAGACCGGTGTGCCGATGGAGGCCTCAGGCGAGGAAGGGGTGCTCGACCTTGCCACCGCCTACGCGGTGCTCGAGTCGGCGACCCTCGACCTGCCGGTGACGGTGGACGACGTGCTCAACGGCACGGTGCATGCCTACCAGGCGGAGATCGACGACCACTACGGACTGACCGACTGAGTTCGGGCATGGATGCGGCCGGCCAGTGGTCCGGCATCGTGGGGGGCGGCCCCGAAAGGCAATGGTTTCAGCACACGGATGCCGATCCGTTGGTTCCTGGTCACTCGTGATTTCGGACAGCGCATTTGCCGGAGAGACATCACCTGATGGACACATCGCCTGCTGACACGTCGCGCCAGCTCGGAGTTGGCGTTATTGGATGTGGCGGGATCGCCCGTCACGCACACCTGCCGAACATCAAGCGCAACCCGCGGACTCGCCTGGTGGCGGTTTGCGATATCGATCTCGACCGGGCCAGGGCGTTTGCCGAGGAATTCGGCGACGAGCATACGGTGGCTTACCAGGACTACCAGGACCTTCTGGCCAACCCCGATGTCGAGATGGTGAATGTGACCACCTGGGCGGCGGCGCACGCCGAACCGGTGATTGCGGCCGCGCAGGCTGGCAAGCACATCCTGTGCGAGAAGCCGATCGCGGTGTCGCTGGCGGATGCCGACGCGATGGTGGCGGCTGCCAGGGATGCCGGGGTGCTGATGACGATGGGCTACCAGCCCCGGTTCGGCAACCAGTGGCCGCGGGTGAAGGAGATCATCGACGCGGGGCTGCTGGGCGAGATCATGGGGGCGACGATCGTGTCGGCCAACCCGTCGTCGCACGGTGTGCCGTGGTTCCTGAAGAAGGACCTGGCGGGCGGTGGGGTGCTGATCGACTGGGGCATCTATACCGCCTATACCATCAACTGGTGGCTGGGGAAGATCGACCGGGTGTACGCCACGGCCAAGACGTTCCGCAAAGAAGTGATGGTGCGGGGCGAGTTGCTGACCGATGTGGACGTCGAAGACTCGGTGGCGGCGACGCTGCAGTTCGCCAGTGGCGCGATGGGCGTGTGGTATGCGAACTGGGCGGTGAAGGCCAACCACCATCACACGGCGATCGACGGGCGGGAAGGCTCGCTGGTGCTGGAAGGCAACACGATGCGCCTGAAGAGCGCCCGGATCAACGACCCGGATTTCATTGCCGGGTGGCATGAAATCACCGTCACCGACCCGCCGCTGGTGGACATGCATTACGCGAAGATCGATCACCTGGTGAAGGCGATTCTGGATGGTGACCCGCTGGTGCTGACTGGCGAGGACGGCCGGGATGCGCTGGAGCTGGTGCTGGGTGTGTACCAGTCGGCGGAGACCGGGATGCCGGTGGACCTGCCGCTGGTGCGGGATGCAGCGCCGGTGGCCGAGGCGGCCGGCTGATTGCACGCCGCCGGGGCCTGATTTCTTGTGACGACAATGCCGAGAGGATGAGGTTTCGTGACCGAGAAGATTCGTTTGGGGTTTGTGGGCGCCGATCACCTGCACTTCCACGACCTGCTGAAGAATGCGTTTGCCTGCCCGACCGCCGAGGTGGTGGGGGCGGTGATTACCGATCCGGAACTGCGCGAGTTCTTCGCCGAGCAGTACGTGGACCTCTCGCTGTTCGACGACATCGATGAGTTCTATGCGGCGGCGAACCCGCAGGCGATCGTGACCTGTGCCAACAACCGGGACGCGCTGGCGGTGGTGGCCGATGCTGCCCAGCGTGGCGTGCACGTGATGAAGGAAAAACCGATGGCGGCCTCGCTCGCCATCGCCGAGGCCATGGCGACGACCTGCGCCACCCACGGGGTGCGGTTGATGATCAACTGGCCGAACAACTGGTCGCCGGCGATCCAGCACCTGAAGACGCTGGTGGACGACGGCGCGATCGGGAACGTCTGGCAGATCCATCACCGGGCCGGGCATGGTGGTCCGCCGCAGGGGTACCTTTCGGGCGGCCCGATTGGCCGGGTCGGCTGGGGCTGGCTGATCGACCGGGAACTGAACGGCGGTGGCGCGGCAGTCGACTTCTGCTCTTACGGGGCGGCGTTGTCGCGGTGGATCATGGGCCAGCCGAGCCGGGTGACCGGTGTGGGCGGCCGGTATTCGAAGGAATTCTTCACGGTGGAGGACAACGCCGTGATGATCCTGCAGTATCCGAAGGGACACACGATTACCGAGGGGACGTGGACCCAGCCGGCGATGCCGGTGAAGATTCCGGCGATGGTGTATGGCGACAAGGGCGCGATCGCGATCCTTTCGGGGACCGAGCTGTCGATTGCCACGAAGGGTGTGCCCGGCCAGCACCAGGGGTTGTCGACGGAGGGTGAGGTGATCACCGCGCCGGAGCTGCCGGCTCATTACAAGACGGCGATCGACTACTTCACCTACTGCCTGCTGCACGACGAGCCGTTCACCGGCATCGTGTCGCCGGAGGTTTCGGTGGATACCCAGGCGATCCTGGAGGCCGGGTTGCTGTCGATGGAATCGGGCGCCGAGGTGTCGCTGCCGTTGCCCTCGTTCCTGGAATAGTTGTTGCTGGTTAACAGTAGGTGATTGTGCGGCCCGGATTTCCCGATCGGGAGGTCCGGGCCGTTGGCATTTGCCGGAAACTCGTCTGCACAAATTCATTAATTCATTAATTCCCTTTCCGTTGATTCCATGGGGTTTGTGGCGGGTGATGCCGACTGCATTAAATCCGCACAAAATCGCATTAATTCGCGATCCGTGAATGGGAGTGACCGGCGAACGGCGCGCCAACGGGGGTGGAGGGCCGCTGCACCTTAACGAACGCATCGAAGGTGAGGAAATCCGCCAGGTTACGGAGAATTCGTAGGTTCGGGTCTGGCTGTCGACAGGTTGAGCGACTTCACATACGCTCCCGGGAGCCCTCGTCTGGCCGAACTGATGGCCGTTGCGAGGTGGCATTGGCATCCAGTTCGTCGACATCAGGGAGCTCCAACAGCATGACGCGGCCTCGTATCGCATTGATCTGCACGACCTATTTCAAGCCGGCCCATGCCGACGTGATCGGCACCCGCCTCATGCTGGGGTATCCCTGGGAGGGCGAGGAGATCCAGAGCCGGGTTGAGGTCGCCGGTATGTACCTCGAACAGATCCACGACGAAGACATTGGACTGGGTATTGCCGAACAGGCCGGTGTGCCGCTCTACGGCTCGGTGGCCGAGTGCATGGCGCTGGGCGGGACCGGGGTGCAGGTCGATGGCGTGGTGATCGTGGGCGAGCACGGCGAGTATGGCGAGAACCTGCTCGGCCAGACGCTGTACCCTCGGCGCCGTCTGTTCGACAGCGCGGTCTCGGCGATGATCGGGGCCGGGAAGTTCGTGCCGATCTTCTCGGACAAGCACTTCGCGTGGAGCACCGCCGATGCGCAGGCGATGTATGACCTGGCGCGGCGGCATGACATCCCGATGCTGACCGGGTCTTCGGTGCCGGGGGCGTGGCGGATTCCGATGGGGACCGACTGGCCGCTGAACGAGCCGATGGACGCCGTGGTGGCGGTGGCGTATGGACCGACGGAGTCTTACGGCTTCCACGTGCTGGAGGCGATGCAGGCAATTGCCGAGCGGCGCCCTGGCAGTGAAACGGGCGTACTGTCGGTGCAGGCGCTGAGTGGGGATGAGGCCAAAGCGGCAGTGGCGGACGGCCGGGTGGACGCGGCGCTGTTCGATGCGGCGCTTGGCGCGTTCCGGTTCGATGCCGAGACCGAGGCGGAGGCGCGGGCGACCGTGCGCGACGTGTTCCTGGTGACCTACCGGGACGGTACGCGGGGCGCAGCCGTGCTTTGCGAGGATGGAGTGCGGGGGTTCGCGGTGGCGGCGAGCGGCCCCACCACGACGATGGCGTGCGAAATGCACCTGGAGCCGTCGCCGTACCGGCACTTCGTGTTCCTGGTGCGGGCCATCGAGCAACTGATTCTCACCGGCGAGGAGCCGTGGCCAGTGGAGCGGACGCTGCTGACGACCTGCATGCTGGATGCGGCGATGCACTCCCGGTATGACGGTGGCGTGCCGGTCGAGACGCCGGAGATAGCCAACCTGACGTACCAGGCAGTGGAGAAGATGCCGGATACGGGACATAACCTCGAGATTCCGGTGGCACTGGCCGAGCGAGAGTTCTAGTAGGGCGGCCGGGAACCGTTTCCCGGAGGAGACCCCACGATGCGGAAGGCGAATGCCGTGGCATCTTCATCACCGCGCCGGATCCTGACCTGCGGGCTCGATCCGGTGCTGCATGACCGATTGGCGAGCCTGGCGCCGGGCACGATGACCGTGGCGTCGTTCGCGGGAGATTCGCGCGACCTCGACACGTGCCGAAGCCAGGCCGCGTGCGACGTGGTGGTGGTGCAGGTGCCCGGGACAGGTGATGCCGAGGTGAGGATGGACCTGGCATCGCG
>JAEZJB010000444.1 GCA_023415845.1 Chloroflexota bacterium
CGTCCAGTTCCTGCGCGATTACATGGCACTGGAGGGGAGGCCGACGCTGGCGGCAGTCCCTGGCATCGACCTCGACGCTTACCAGGACCAACTGATCGAGCGGTTTGCCAGCCCGGCGATTCGGGACACGCTGCAACGGCTGGCCTTTGACGGATCGGAGCGGATTGCGGGATTCCTGCTGCCCGTCGTACGCGATCGCCTGGCCGCCGGCGGCGACATCAGCCGGGCGGCACTGGTGATTGCGGCCTGGGCCCAGCACCTGGGCGGCGAGGATGAGCAAGGGCAACCGATCGAGATTGCCGACCAGCGAGCAGAGCGGCTGCGGGCCGCGATGGCTCGCGAAGCGGATGACCCGCTGGCTTTGCTGGGCCAGTCCGACGTGTTTGGTGATCTCGCCCAGGACGAACGATTCGTTGCGGCCTACAAGGCGGCACGATCGTGCATCCGGGAGCGAGGGGCAATGGGGGCGATCCGCGCGCTCAATCAATCGTAGGAGACAGCCGCCGCAAGCTCGGACCGTTTGGCCCTGATCCACTCAAGGTCGGCGTTATACGACCCGACATGGTCTTCGGCGAGGTGCCGATCTACGCCGGGATCGCCGGCAGCGGCACGCTGCAGGATGTCATCTCGCAGCAGCGTCACCCGCTCGATCACCAGGTCGAGCAATCCCTGCGGCCTCACCTCGCCATATGCTGCCAGAAAGCGGCGCAGGCGGGCCGGGCGATCGACAGCCGGATCAAAGCCAAAGTGCGCAAGATTGCGATCGGCGGCCAGAGGCGCAAAGCGGTAAACGGCGTAGGCGAGATCCCACAGGCGTGGCCCCGGCCCGGCATGATCGAAGTCGATGATTGCCACAGGTCGCCCGTCGGCAAAGACCACATTGTAGGGAGCGAAGTCGGAGTGACAGATGACTTCCCACTGGCGCGGGTCGGGGTGATACCACTGCCACGGAAGCTCGCTGAATAGTGGCTGATAGACGCTGGCGGCGTGATAGTCGCGCAACAATCGCGCAGCAGACTCCAATGCCTCGTCAGTCGTCATCGTGGGCAGAAGCGGATAGTCGCCCACGTCGCCAGGGACGAATGTCAGGATCTCGCGGCCCTGATCGTCGATGCCCAGCGGTCGCGGGGCTCCGGTGAAGCCCATATCTGCCAGGTGAGCGAGCAGCGCCTGCACGGCCGGGGTCCAGGGATGACCGGGGCGTCGAACCGTGTCCCCAACCCGGACGACTCGATTCTCGTTTCCACCGTCGAACACCGTTTCTTCGGCTCGGGCATCGCATTCGACTGGATTATGACTACACAACGGCGACTCCTTCTCGCGCAGTCACGACACCGCGCTTCATGACCACCGCACGCGGGCGGCGTTCAACGACGGCGGCCACGTGATTCTCGCCTGGAACCAGCACGAGGTCGGCCCAGTTCCCCGCAGCGAGACCGTAGCTGTCGTCGCCGAGAATCCTGGCGTTGCCGCAGGTCACAACATCGATGACGTTTTCCAGATCGTCGTCCCGCCGCAGATTGTTGCGGTACGCGATGATGTAGGCACGTTCGAGCATGTCGGGGCGCTGGAGCGGGTTCCATGCGTCCTGGATGCCATCGTTGCCAGTACACAGGCGCACACCAGCGGCCCGCAATTGCTTGAAATTGGGGATGTCCCGATGACCACCGGGAGCGTGCGTCATGACCGCTACATCCAACGCAAGGATGCGCTCGATGAGTCCTTCGAGCCGCGCCTGATCGACCTGGCCCAGCGCAAACGCATGGCTGAGGACAACCCTGCCCTGCATCCCCAGGGCTTCGGTCCGGTCGAGAGCGAGGTCAATCGAGAAGGCACCCAGTTCGCCCGGCTCGTGGATGTGAATGTCGACCTCGACTCCGTACCGGTCGGCCAGGCCGAAGATGACGTCGAGATGCCCTTTCGGATCGCGATCGATGGAACACGGATCGAGACCGCCGATCACGTCGGCACCGTCGCGGAGCGCCTGCTCCAGCAATTCCACGGTGCCCGGGCGAACGAGCATCCCACTCTGGGGAAAGGCAACGGTCTGGATGGTGAGATACGGCGCCATGTCTTGCTGGGTCTGCTGAACGCCATGAAATGCCCGCAGCCCCACCTCCGTATCGATGTCGACATGAGACCGGATGTGCGTGGTTCCGACTGCGATGGCGGCACGAGCATGCCGAAGCGATTGAGTGTGGAAGTCGATGTCCTCCTCACGGCGCACCCGCCGCTCGTTTTCGATCATGTCGACCAACGCCGGACCAACCTCATTGCGGTGCCAGGGCAGGCCCAGGAGCGTCTTGTCCATATGCGTGTGGGCATCGATCAGACCGGGAAAGACGAGCATGCCTGCGCCATCAAAGATCTCGTCAGCGGTCAGCTCATCGCCAACTCCGGGACCTATGCGGATGATCCGGCCATTCGTGATTGCGATGTCAACCAATGGTTGACCCAGGGGTCGAACATTGCGGACCAGTACTTCAACGGCAGATTGCAAAGGACGACTCCATCTACGACGTGATGCGTAGGTAATCGGCACTGACCCAACCATCTCGCCCCGCACAGGTGACCGGCACCCAGCCGCTGGTGGTCGCACCGCGGACCGGGACCACGGCTCCTGGCGACAGGGAGGTGATCAGCGCACTAGTAGTCCCGGGACCGGTGCGACAACGAAGCGTGGCACCGCCGGTATTGACGACGGTACCAGTGCGCGATGGCGCGGGAGACGATGTTGGCGGCGGCGTGGAACTTGAGACCAGCGTCAGGTAGATGGCCGAGGCCCATCCGTCCTGACTGGCACACCTGATCGGCAGCCAGCCGCCCGATTCTGCACCACGGACCGCGACACGCGCACCCGGGGCGAGCGAGCTAATGATGGCAGACGAGGTGGAGGCGCCAGTACGACACCGAAGCGACGCACCACCAGTATTCGCGACAACGGCTTCGGCGCCACCCGGAGGCGCGGTGGGGGTGGGAGTCTGGGGAACTGGCGTGACTGGAGGCACCGTCGGCGTGGATGTTGGAGATGAATTCACCACCGACAAATAAGTGCTGGACGCCCACCCGTCCTGGTTCGCGCACCGGATCGGCGTCCAGCCATTCGACGCTGGCCCTCGAACCGGTACACGCGTGTTCGGTGCCAGCGACGCGAGCACGGTGGCCGACGTGCTGGGCAGTGCCCGGCAACGAAGGCTGGCGCCGTTGGTATTGGTGACGATGGCTTCCTGGGCGCCAGGCAGAATCGTCGCTGGTGGCGTGGTGGGAGACGGGGTTGGGGTTGGATTCACCGGTGACAGGGCGAGGTAGTCGGCCGACATCCAGCCATCGCTGGAAGCGCAGACGACCGGGACCCACCCATTGAACGTTTGCCCCCGAACGCTCACCCGGCTACCCGAAGCGAGTGTGGTAATCACCTGGGCGGAAGTGGATGGCCGGGTCCGACAGCGAAGACTCCCTGCCGCGTCCACCACCCGGCCCTGTAGGGACGGCGAGGGTGGCCAGGTGGCGCTGCAGGGCTCGATCATTTCCGGAATGGTCGCGAAGTCGTAGCCCTGGGCCCGAAGATCCCTGATCAGGCGCGGCAGCGCTCGCGCCGTTGACTGGGACGTGGCTGGTCCGTCGAGATGGAACTCGATGACGGCTCCGGGGTAGACGTTCGACATCACACGGGAGTAGACCGCCTGCTCGGTCGCCGTCGCCGCGTAATCGTTGGCGCCAATCGTCCACCCCACCGGAAGCAGTCCAAGGTCGGCAACGATCCCGCGCACCCGATTGTTGGTATCGGCCGCGTATGGCGTGTGGAACTGGTCGATGGATCGCCCGATCACCGCCTCGATTGCGGCGATGGAATCCAGCGTGTCCTGCGCCACCAGGTAGTCCGAGGCGGTTGTCAGATAACGATTCTGGTCACCATGGGTGCCGATGGGGAATCCGTTGTCTGCCAGGGCGCGGAGATAGCCGGGCTGGCTTCGCGCGAACGATCCCATCGGGAACATGGTGGCCGCGACATCCTCGGCGACAAGTGTGTCCAGAATGGTCTGGGATGGGGTGTAGCCAATGCCGATGTTGAAGATGAAGCCGACCCGCGGAGCGCAGGCAGCACTACCCTCCGTGAACCACGGCGCGGTCGAGCTGGTTTCGAGGAAGAGCCGATAGGCCCAGCCATCCCGCCCAGCATGCCGCACCGGCAGAAAGCCATTGACCGCCGAGCCCGTGACTTCGATACGATCACCGAGCTTGGCCTGGCTCACCACCTCACATTCCAGGGTGGGACAGTCGCGAATATTGAGGGTTGATGTGGCTGTCACGGCGGCGGTGGCCGCCTGGGCGGGTTGGAGTGGCAACGCCAGCCCGACCAGCACGACCGACACCAGCAGCAGGTGCCATCCTCGACCATGGAGCGATCGACCAGCCATTCGCCATGACCCCTTCCTGCTGCGCGGAATGCTCGCGTACGTACGGACATCATAACGCCAGATCGGCCTGCAATGACAGGATGTCACTGCAGGCCGATTCCTTGCGATATCAGTCTCGTGGTCGGCCGGAGCCGAATCGAGCGCGCACGGCGTCAGGTGTGGAGTCAGGGATCAGGGCGCGGGAGCGATGAGCGGCAGTCCCGCGATGAGATCTCGAGCTGCTTCAATCTCGTCATCCAGAATCGCGTGTCCGACCCCGGGGTAGACCCGGAAGTCGACGTTGGCGCCAGCGTCTGCCATCAGGCGGGCAGTCTCCGCCGCCAGTTCTGACGGAATGTGATCATCAGCATCTCCGACCCCGACAAACACCGACGTGCCAGTGAGGTCGGCGATTGGCAATCGAGGAGCGCCGGGATCGCCGATCAGTCCTCCGGCAAATCCTGCCACCGCCGCGACCGGACGGCTGCCGCGGGCGACGTATTCGAGGGCAAGGCACGCTCCCTGAGAGAACCCAACGACTGCGATCTGGGCGGGGCTGATCCCCACATCGATGGCGCGAGCGACGATGCCATCGATCTTCGCCAGAGCCGACCCGAGCCATGGTTCGTTCTGCTCGACCGGCACGAGGAAGCGGTAGGGATACCAGGTGTTGCCGTCGGACTGGGGAGCGAGCCAGGCGATCTGCTGCTCACTCTCCGGATCCGGTGCCAGCGGAATCGAAAGCCGGATGATGTTGGCTGCCGGGCTACCCCGGCCATGCAGGAGGATGACGACTCCGTTTGCATCCTCCAGAGGGACACCTGCGGTCAGGACCGGTTGCCGGCCATGAGGATCATGTTCGGTCATGCAGAAACTCCTTCCTCCACCGGCAGGCCATATTCGGTGGTCGTGATGCGCTGGCTGGTATCGAGGGGGGTCAGCGACCGCTCGATCCTGGCCCGATGCGGTTCGAGGAATGGCGGCAGCGCCAGGCGCTCGCCGAGCGTCTCAAGCGTTTCGCCTTCCTCGACGAACCCCGGTCCATCGGACGAAATCTCATAGAGGACACCGCCCGGCTCGCGGAAGTACATCGCCCGGAAATAGAAGCGGTCGATGACCGGCGTGACCCGGATGCCAACCGACTGCAGGTAGTCGTTCCAGGCGTCATGCGCCTCAAAGGTGGGCACGCGGAACGCCACGTGATGGACGCCACCGGCGCCCTGCCGGGCAACGGGGTCATTCGGCCGCACCTGCACGATCATGAACGAGCCAGGACCTCCATCGCCAGTTTCCAGCACGATATCGCGATTCCCCGGGACCGCAGGGTCGGAGGTATCGGAAACAATGCGGAAGCCGAGGATATCCGTCAGCACCAGCAGCGTGGAATCGGGCCGCATGGTCGAAATGGTGACCGCCCCAAGTCCCCGGATTGCGTACTCGACCGGAACAGTCGCCTTGTCCCAGGGAATGCCGCCAGGAATGGCAGGATCGTCGCCCTCATCGATCAAGGCGAGTCGCTGCCCCTCGGGATCGCGGAAAGGCAGCGCGGGGAAGCCGGCCCTTGTGGTGAGCGGATCGTGCTCGATGCCAAGAGTCTCGAAACGCTGCTGCCACCACGGGAGCGAGCCGGCTGGGACGCGGAGCGCGATCTCATTGATCTCGCCACGGCCGGCAGCATTCCTTACCGCATGGGGGAAGTCGAAAAACGTCACGTCGGTACCGGCGGACCCGACCCCATCGGAGAAGAAGAGGTGGTACACGTCGGTGGCGTCCTGGTTGACCGTCTTCTTGACCAGCCGCAGGCCCAGGGCGCGAGTATAGAAGTCACGATTGAGCCGGACATCGCCGGTAATCGAGGACACGTGATGGAGGCCGGTCAATTGCAGGCCATCGGGTCGGGTCATGATGCTTCTCCATTTCCATCACTGGAAGGAATCGGTGATTCAGGTGCTGGCAGCGGCGACACAAGATTGCGTTCGACGGTGCGGAGCAGGCGCACAAGGGTGCGCTGGTCTTCAGAGCTGAGGACGGCAAACTCGCGAGCGATCTCGGCCTCCTGGACCTCAACCGCCCGTTGCCGAAGGTCACGGCCGCGGTCAGTGAGGAAGACCCGCTTGGCGCGACCTTCGCTCCGCCGCTCGATCAGGCCATCCTGTTCGAGACCAACGAGCAACTGGGTGATGTTGCCCTTGGTAACCAGCAGGGACGCAGCAAGGTCCTGCTGGGTCCGACCCTCGGGCGTGCCGGCGTGATTGAGCACGTCGAACCGACTGACCGAGAGGCCAAACGACTTCATGGTTTCGGCCGTTCGCTGGTCGATGCGGTGATAGATGCGGGCCAGTCGAAGCCA
>JAEZJB010000068.1 GCA_023415845.1 Chloroflexota bacterium
CCTTGACAGTGATGTGGGATCAGGCGTTGTAGTGAAGGCCCTTGACCATCTTGAGGCGGTGCATGTTCACGAACTCGACGGCGTGGGTGCCGGTGAGGTGAATGCTGCCGAGGTGTCCGTCGAGGACGTTGCCCGTGATGAACCGATAGCGGACGCCATGATCCTCGAGGATGCGAGTCGATAGAAAGATGTCCTCGGCGAAGCGGGCGAAAATGCTGAAGGCGACGTCGTCGGCGACCATGAGGTCGTCGATTGGGAAGTCGAGCCAGATGTTGAAGTCGTGCGAGAAGTGCTCGACCTCCGGTTCGCCGATGAGATGAAGGCCATCGGCGTCGTTCAGGATTGATACGGCGCCGATGGAGAATGCCTTGTTGGCCGTGGTGTTGCGAATCCAGTCTTCGCCGAATCGCTTGAGCAGCAATTCGACAATCTCACTGAAGGCCGCCTCGGAAAGGGCGGGTTCTCTGGTTGTCATGTAGTCCGTCCCATGATGGAGAGATGCCCAAGCGCAAGCCTGGGCCGGAAGATCATCCCGTATACTACCAAGCGATGAACCACTAGGGACGGTTTCGTGGATCCGCGTCCTGGTGGAAGCTGTGACTGGCTGGAGTCTTTCCGCCATTTATGTCAATTCCGATCGTGATGCCCTGCTGGAGGCCCAGTTCATGCCCACGCTGATTGACCGGATTTTCCGCCAGAACCTGGAGGAGCCGGAGATTCCGATTTGCCCGGATCACAAGGTGGAAATGCGTTTGCGGGGCAAACTGGGCAAGCCGACGCGGTTCCAGGACCAGACCGAGTCCGAGTACACGCTGATCTACTTCTGCCCGGTAGAAGAATGCAACGAGACCGCCGAGCGGGTGGTGGTGCGGACCCAGATTCCGGTGCCAGGCGATGCGCCCGAGCGGCCGTCCTTTTCGCGGCCCGGTGAGGCAAACTCGCTCTAGGCAGCCAACGCCATTTGCCAGGACAACACCCGGCTCGCAAATCGCGAGCCGGGTTTTCGTGTTCTAGCCGACGTTTTCGCCTTGATAGCGCCCGGCGTAGCCTTCGGCCGTTTCCTGGGCGAGACCGAAGAAGACCAGTTGCATGACGCGGGCGTTGCGCTGGACCCGGAACCCAGCGGGATTGAGTACCGAAAGCAGTGACGTCGAGCGACCGCTGTAGCCCGCATCCCAGACAGAGGTGTGAATGGTGACCCCGCTGCGGCCAAGGCTGGACCGGGGCCGACCGAGGGCCATCAGGTTTTCCGGCAACGAGACGATCTCGTTGTAGACGATCTGGTAGATGCCCGGTTGAAGGGTCACCCAGCCATCGGCGTCGAACTCGAGGGGCACCAGCTCGGGCAGCACGCGGTCGGCGTTGTCGATGCCGATCTGGCCGGCACCCTCGAACCGGCTCACCTCGCGCAGGGTCATGTCGAACCCGTTGGGCTGAAGCTGGTTTTCGTGATCGACGACATCAACGAACAACGGGCGGTCAGGAGCATCAATCAACTCCCGCAACTGTTCCCTGCTCAACACGCCCGGCTGGTAACTCTCGGATCCTGCATCGTGCACCGTGAAACGTCCTTCCCACTCTCGTCTTGCCAGAAATATTCGTAGCAGTATGATCCACGCTGGGGGTGTGCTGGCGCACATTTGCCCGAGATCTGTCAGGACCACCAGGACACAACACCAATGACTGCCTTTCGAGAGGCGTACGCGGCCGGTCTTTTCAAGCGGGACCAGTGGTTGCCCAACATCATCGCCGGCACTATCGTCGGGATCGTGGCGTTACCGCTCGCCATGGCGTTTGCGATCGCGACCGGGGCGACCCCCGAGCAGGGCATTTACACGGCAATCATCGCCGCGCTGGTGGTATCGCTGTTCGGGGGCAGCCGCCTGCAGATTGCGGGGCCGACCGGCGCCTTCGTGGTGATCCTGGCAGGGATCGTGCGAGAGCACGGGATGGAAGGGCTGCAACTGGCAACCCTGATGGCCGGGGTGCTGCTGGTGCTGATGGGAATCTTCCGGCTCGGGGTCATTCTCCGCTTCATTCCCGCGCCAGTTATCGTGGGTTTCACGGCCGGGATTGGCGTAGTGATCTGGGTCGGGCAGTGGTCGTCGTTCTTCGGCATGCCAACCCTGGAAGGCGAGCACGTCCACGAGAAAGTCCTCTCGTTTGCCACGCACCTCGACGAGATCGACCCGGCAACAACGCTGCTGGCGGTGCTTGGCCTGGTGATCGTGATCTTCGCGCCGAAAATCTCGTTCCTGCACCGCATCCCCAGCCCATTGATCGCGATGGTCACGATCACGTTAATCCAGGTCGTGGTGGGATTCGATACCGTGGCGACGATTGGCTCCACGTTCGGGGGGATTCCGACCGGTCTCCCCGGCTTCAAGGTGCCCGAAATCTCGACGTCGCTGGTGCTGGACCTGCTGGGCCCCGCGTTCACGATCGCCATGCTGGGGGCCATCGAATCCCTGCTGTCAGCCGTGGTGGCCGACGGCATGGCGGGCACCCGTCACGACAGCAACCAGGAGCTCAAGGGCCAGGGAATTGCCAACGTTGCCGTCGCCTGCTTCGGTGGCATTGCCGCGACGGGTGCGATTGCGCGGACCGCTACCAACATTCGCAACGGTGCCACCGGTCCGCTGGCAGGCATCGTTCACTCGGTGGTATTGCTGCTGATCGTGCTGCTGCTCGCGCCACTTGCTTCGAGCATTCCGCTCGCCGTGCTGGCGGCGATCCTGTTCGTGGTGTCGTGGAATATGAGCGAAGCCCGACACGTGGTGCGGATGGTGCGGCGAGCCCCAATTGCCGACGTGGCGATTCTGCAGATCACCTTTGGACTGACGGTGGCGGCGGATCTGGTGGTGGCCGTGAATGTGGGAGTGCTGCTGGCAACCGTGCACTTCCTGCACCGGATGTCGACGTCGGTCGACGTGACGAGCGCACCGGCCGAAGCGGGACCACACGACCTGCCCGAAGGCGTGATGGTCTACACCATTCAAGGTCCATTCTTCTTCGCGGCAGTAGAGTCTTTCGAACGAGCCCTGGCGAACACCAACACCGAGCCTCGCGCGGTCGTGATCAGGCTGGCAGAGGTACCGTTCATGGATGTGACAGGCATCGAAACGCTGGAAGAAGTCGTCGAGGACTTCCGGCACCAGGGAGTGGAAGTGACCTTCACCGAAGCGAACACGCGGGTTTTCGAGAAGTTGCGGCGCGCCAGTGTAATTGGGCCAGGCGGCATCGCGGACTATGCCCCGACACTCGAAGAGGCGACAGAGCGGGCCGGGTCCAGGCTGGAGGGTGCAATCAGGGCGGCGTAGCTCGGATGGTCGTAGCG
>JAEZJB010000077.1 GCA_023415845.1 Chloroflexota bacterium
CTCGTGCGCCGCAGCAATTGCCGCGGGCGTCACGGAAATCGCCTTCACCGACCACATCGAGCACGAGCCGGCTGACATGAGCTACGGCTTCTACAACTACCAGCAGTACATGGAAGACCTGGAACGAGCCCGAGACCAGTTCGGCAATCGGTTGACGATTCTCGCCGGGGCCGAAGTGGACTTCAATAACAGGATCGCCTCCGAGGTCGAGGACTTCATGGGCCGGCACACCTTCGATTTCGTGATCGGATCGGTGCACTACGGTGACGGCGGCGAGATCATCTTTCCCGAATACTTTGCCACCCGGTCGATCGACGACGTGATGAAGCCATACCTCGAGCAAATCCAGGCTGCGGCGGAGACGGGATGGTTCGACACGATTGGCCACATTGACTTGCCGAAACGCTACCGGCCATCCGAAACCACGCCGTACGATCCGACCAGTGTGGAACCTGAACTCAGGGCGGCGCTCAAGGCGATCATCGATCAGGGCATGTCGTTCGAGATCAACACCTCCGGCCTGCGGCAGGGACCGAAGACCAGCATGCCCGGTCCCCGGATTGTGGACGTGTACACGTCCATGGGTGGGACCCTCATCACCACGGGCAGCGACTCGCACGTTCCGGACACGATCGGCGCTGGGCTGGCTGAAACGCTGGAAATGCTGCAGCTCTGCGGAATCACCCACATCGGATCATTTCGTAACCGCGAGCGGACGCAGGTTGCGATCTCGACACTCATCGCCTGAGCAGGTGCCCGCACAGGCAGGGGCGGAAGACATGGTGTTGGCAGAAAATCGGGCGAAACCAATGCCAGAATGGCAAGGGATGTCCGTTCATCCACGGCAGAGAATCGAAGTGCTACAGTAGGCGGACGCCGGCGATGAGATGCATCGAAGGGCGTGCCGCCCGCGTTACTCTCGCGAGGAGAAACCGACTCCCGTATGGCTTCCCGCAGCCCCGCTCCACAACGTGGCCGTCCATTACCGGACCTGCCACTCGATCTGTTCGACGAGGAGGCACCTCTCTACCAGGAGCTCCCAGCCGAACCGAAGCGGGCACCACGAGGTCAACAGCCATCCCGGCGACCGGCTC
Organism: Chloroflexota bacterium; assembly: GCA_023415845.1. Lineage (GTDB taxonomy): Bacteria > Chloroflexota > Chloroflexia > Thermomicrobiales > UBA6265 > JACCYX01. The sequence continues at coordinate 1,095 of JAEZJB010000077.1, forward strand.
GCACTGAAGACCAGATTGTTTCGGTCACCACGCGAGAACTCGCAGATACATCGTGGAGCGGTGAACGCCGGCCATTACGCCGTCCGGTTCTCCCGGTCATGCCTCCAGTGTCGTTGATGCTGGAGCAGGCACTGCCAAATCTCCTCGTCGCATTTTCAGCCGCCATCGTCCTCCTGCTGGGAGCGTTCACGCCGCTCGGTCTCCCGATCTGGGCGGCAGGTCTCTTCATCCCGACCATCCTGCTGGCGGTGACGGCGAGCACCGTCGCCTTCCAGGCATGGAGACGGACCGCCATCGTCAACCTGGCGACTCTGGCAATGGTGTTCCCCGTCCTGGTGATCCGCCAGAGCGTGATTCGGGTGCCGTTCGTGGACGGCGGCAACGGAACCATGCTCGCGCCGGTGCTGGCGACGGTCGCGGTGATCCTGCTGTTGACATTGCTGGCGATAGCCTGTGCGGTGCTGTCGCAGGAGGACCCGGAGCAAGCCGGGATCATGTTCCTGCCTGCGGCGCTGCTCGTGCCGCTGCTGGCAGGGCAGTCCGAACTCATCAGCCTCTCAAGCGCGCTGAAGCTCGCGTTGGGCGTCTACATGGCGAGCGCGCTGCTGACCGTTGTCGCGTCGATGTTGCCGGTGGTTGCGGCAACGTTGGTGGTGCCGGCGGCAATTGGGGTGGAGTTCATCTACTTCACCCTCTTCCAGACGACATCCATCTTCCCAACCGGCTCGGGCCTCACTGCCAAGGTGTTGTTCAGCGCGGTGGTCGTCGTCACCGTGGCGCTGGCAATCGCCGTGCCGATGCTCAGCACATGGATCCGACAGGTGACACGGATGGCCGAGGGTGGTCGCCGGTCGGGTGAGATGCGCCGGAGCAGCCACGGACGGTAGTCTTCCGAACGGACTAGACGCAGGCAGCGGTCGCTCTCCACTACCGGCAGCAAAGCAAATACATGCGGCCACTCCCATCAGACACTCGAGTTCAGAAAGCAGAGACGCAGCCGGTCCGAACGTGGACCGGCTGCTTCTATCAACTGGTTTCGTCTGGAGGGAGCGGACTTAGCGTCCACCTCCATCTGGCAGCGAGCTCATATCGAGATCCTGGAACTGGGCATTGCTGACCGGGTCCGTCGGTTCGATAACCGTCATCGATACGACTTCTTCGCCCTCGCCCAGACGCATCAGCATCACACCCTGAGCGGCTCGTCCGGTTTGCCGGATCTCACTGGCCGGAATCTTGATGGTGATGCCGCGATTGTTCATCAGCACGACGCTGTCTTCCGAACTCACCATGGCGGCGGCCACGATGTTGCCAGTCTTGGGGCTCAGGTTCATTGTCTTGATACCTTTGCCGCCTCGTCCCTGGCTTCGGTAGTGGTCGAGACTGGTGCGCTTCCCGAGTCCACGCTTGGCAACGACGAGCAGCTCGTGGTCGGGCTCGATCACCTCGAAGGCGATGCTGCGATCGGTGGCGTCCAGGCGCATGCCAATCACCCCGGCCGCAGGGCGTCCCATTGGTCGCACATCGTTCTCGTCGAATCGAATCGCCAGCCCGTGGGTGCTGACGAGGACAACGTTGTCGCTGCCCGACGTCATGCGGACCCATGCCAACTCGTCGTTGTCGTCGAGGCCCATCGCAATGATGCCGTTCGAGCGCACGGTGCGGAACTGGTCGAGCGCCACGCGCTTCACCCGGCCCAGCCGCGTGGTGAAGAAGAGGTAGCTGGCAGCGTTGTAGTCACGCACCTTGAGCAGCGTCGTGACCGTCTCGTCGGGCTGCATCGAGATCACGTTGACGATGGGGATGCCCTTCGCGGTGCGACTGGCATCCGGAAGTTCGTGAACCTTGATCTGGTAGACCCGACCGCGGTTGGTGAAGACGAGCAGGTAGTCGTGGGTGTTGGCGGCGATCATGTGGAGGGGAACATCCTCCTCACGCATGGTCACACCGGTTACCCCGCGACCGCCTCGACGCTGGGTGCGGTAGGTGTCCTGCGGGAGACGCTTCACGTACCCCTTGGTGGTCACCGTGACCAGGACGTCGACCTCGGGAATAAGGTCTTCGTCGGTCATGTTCCCGGTGCCTTCCATGAAGGTGGTGCGCCGGGCGTCGCCGTACTTCTCCTTGAGGTTGATCACGTCTTCGCGGATGAGCCCACGGATCAGGAGGGGATCGGCCAGCAGGCTCTCGAGGTAGGCGATGGTCCGCATCACCTCGTTCAGCTCGTCTTCTATCTTCTGCCGCTCGAGTGCAGCGAGCCGGGCCAGCCGCATATCGAGGATGGCATTGGCCTGGATCTCGGTGAGCTCGAAACGCTGCATGAGGTTGGTGCGGGCAATCTCGGTGGTATTGGACGCACGAATGGTCTGGATAACCTCGTCGATGTTGTCGAGGGCGATCTTCAGACCTTCGAGGATGTGGGCGCGGCGGCGGGCTCGCTC
>JAEZJB010000083.1 GCA_023415845.1 Chloroflexota bacterium
CGGCATCACGCTGAACAGCCCGCCCGTTCGCGCAAAGAATGCCGCGAAACTCACCAGGCAGATCAGGATGAAACCTGGTTGGCGGCCGATCACCCGCAGTTCGTCGACGAAGCTCAAGGCCTTTGCCGTGGCAACCTTGCCACTTGTACGCAACCCTCGCGTCTCAGGCACGAACATCAGGGCCAGGACGGTCACCACGGCAGCCAGGACGGCATTCGCCCAGAACGGGCTTGCCAATCCATACCGGTCCGCCAGCCATCCCCCCGGAAATGCCCCCGCACCGACACTGAACAGGAAGACGCCCTGGTAGATAGACATTACCCGGCCTCGATTGCCCGGGGAGGCGATGTCGGCCAGCACGATCTGGCCCGCCGTCATCACGCACGCCGCCCCTGCGCCCGCCACGAACCGGGCAATCAGGAACGCTTCGTAGTTGGGCGAAACCGCGCAGCCGATGGTGCCAATGCACGTCAGCGCCCCGCCAATTGCCAGAGTCGGCTTGCGTCCCAGCAGGTCGCTCAGGCGTCCCGCTGGCAGGCTGACCAGGAACCTCGCCAGCCCGTAGATCGCGACCGTAAGGCCAATTGCAGTCTGGGTGACGCCGAAATCCTCGGCGTACAGCGCGATGACCGGCACGATCGCGCCAAACCCCAACTGGTTGGCGCTGATCAGCACGCACATCCAGATCAGTACCTGGGTGCCCTGTCGCGAGAGGCCGATCGAGTCGAATCGTTGCATGGATCATCCCGGCGCCCGGGATGCAAGTGATCCGGGTCGTGCCCAAGCTTCGCACCAATTCGGGGAATCGCCAACGCGCCGCGTATCATTCCGGGCAGCAATGCGGATCGCCCGTGCTCGAAAGAGGTGTTGTTTGTCGTCAAGCGGAACCAGTGAACCACCCCGGCTGCTTGCCGATCGATACGAGGTCATCGAAGAGATCGGCTTTGGCGCGTCGGCCGTCACCTGGCGTGGCTACGATCGTCGTCTCGAGCGGCCGGTGGCCATCAAGATTCTCCGGCGTGGCGGACATCAGGATGACCCGTCGTGGCTTCAGCGTTTCGAGCGAGAAGCGCGTCTCGCCGCCTCCGTCACCGATCCTCATGTGGTTCAGGTTTACGATGTTGGGCAGGAAGACGGCTGGCCCTACCTCGTCATGCAATACATCGAGGGGCAGGACCTCAAGGCACTGATTCGCGACCGTGGACCACTGCCTGTCGAGCGTGCCGAAGACATCGCGCTCCAGATTCTTGGCGGACTTGAATCCATCCATCAAACGGGCATTCTGCACCGCGACATCAAACCTCAGAACGTTTTGCTCGATCGCCAGGGCCGGGTCCGCGTTACGGACTTTGGCATCGCGCAGGGGGCATTCGATTCGGACCTGACTGTCCATGGCATGACCATGGGCACCGCCTCATACATGGCGCCGGAACAGGCCCGTGGCGAGTCCCTCAGCGAGGCAACCGATGTCTACGCCGTCGGTGTCGTTCTGTATGAAATGCTGACGGGACAGGTGCCCTTCGAGCGTGCGTCCCCCATGGCCACCATGCTCGCCCAGATCGAGGATATTCCCCTTCCTCCTTCGGAGATAGCGCCACGTCAGGGAATCTCTCCCCGGTTGGATGGAGTAGTCCTGCAGGCATTGGCCAAGAGTCCGCAGCATCGGTTCCGCACTGCCACGGCCATGGCCCGTGCGCTGGAAGGTGTCGCTCGGGACCCTCTGACGAACGATACGACCCGCCTTCCTGCCCCAAGCGCCGACGCCACGCAGGTGGCGAGTCGCCCCGCGCGCCAGTCAGTGAACGTCCGGCCCCCCTCGGCCGGTCGGCAGCCACCCCCGCCTCCTCCCGCAACCCTTGCAGCCCATCCACCGAGCGGTGGCCGGGGGCCGCTCACTTTGCTCCTGGCGTTGATTCTGCTGGCGATGATTGGCGTGGCAGGTTATCTCGCCTGGCAGGTTCTCGACCTGGGTGGTGGTGCCGGGGACGAGTCAACGGCGACTGCCGGTCCGACAGTGACCGTGACGGCCACAGCCACGACGACTCCCGATCCTACGGAGCAGATCATTGTTCCACCGACCTCCGAACCAACCGAGCAACCGGTTCAACCGACGGCTACCCTCGAGCCGACGCCGGAGCCACCGACCGCAACCTCCGAGATTCCGCCGATTGAGCCTGCCGAAACGGCGCCAGCGACGGATGAGCCAATCATTGAGCCGTCGAACTGAGGAGGAACGTGTCGTCGGGGGAGCACACTGCAACGGGTTTTTCGTAACGTGGCGGGATTTCCTCTGGTCGATGCGTACGTAAGGTATGCGAACGAGTGGAATTCACAATTTGCTTGTGCGCTCGGGTGAATGGAGCAATCGATTCGTGGCAAATGGCAGTCTTGCGCAGGAACTCGCGTAAACTCATCGCTCAAAAGCCCCGGTAAATCAGCATTTCTGGAGTTCATGAGTTTTTGAGTTTTTGCAGGAACAATGTGAAAGCGCTCATTCAATGGGCGAGCTCGTAGTCTGAATTCATCCCACGAGTGAATGGTGGCATCATTGCCTCGAGACGAACGACTCGTGCCTGTAGGGGAGTAACCATCAGTGAATGCGTCGAGTGAACCCGTTGTCGATCTCCGTTCTGATACCGTGACGCGTCCCACCGAGGAAATGCGGCGGGCCATGATGGATGCCATGGTCGGTGACGACCAGTACGGCGAGGACCCTACTGTCAACGAGCTCGAGCGCCAGGCGGCGTCCCTGCTCGGAAAGGAAGCGGCAGTCTTTGTCGCCAGTGGCACCATGGGAAATCTCTCCGCCATCCTCGCCCATTGTGGCCGCGGCGACGAGGCGATCATCGGCAGCGAGTCCCACATCCTCTGGTATGAAAGTGGCGGTGTGGCGACGCTTGGCGGGATCCCGACATTTGTCGTTCCCAACGATTCCGCTGGCAGGCTTGACCCGGTAGATGTCGCCAATGCCATCCGCGAGAACCGGCCTGGGTTTCCTCGCACCGGAGTAGTCTGCCTCGAGAATACCCACAACCGGTGTGGTGGCGCGGTGCTGTCAGCGGCCGACATGCGTGCGGTCCGGGAGGTCGCCCACGATCGGGGTGTGCCCGTGCATCTCGATGGCGCGCGTGTCTTCAATGCAGCGGCGGCACTCGGGGTCAGTGCCGCCGACCTGGCCGCAGAAGTCGATTCCGTGCAATTCTGTCTGAGCAAGGGGCTTGGGTGCCCGGTGGGGTCGCTCGTGGCGGGCACCGAAGAGTTCATCGCCAAAGTCCGCACCCAGCGCAAGGTACTCGGTGGTGCCATGCGGCAGGCCGGTGTCATCGCTGCTGCTGGTCTTGTTGCCTTCGAAGACATGCTTCAGCGGCTGCCGGAAGACCATCGGCGCGCGCGTGACCTCGCCTCCAGGCTTGCTCGGATCGATGGCATCGAGATCGATCCCGATCGCGTCCGGTCCAACATCATCGTCTTCAAGGTGCCTGGTGCGGATCATGGCGCCAT
>JAEZJB010000154.1 GCA_023415845.1 Chloroflexota bacterium
TCTCCTGCAACGTCAGGAGGTCGGCGAGGGCCTGCAGCGGGTGGCATTTGTCCGACAGGCCGTTCATCACCGGAATCGTGGCCGATTCGGCCAGCGTCACCAGGTCGTTGTGATCGGCAACCCGGGCAACCACCGCATCGACGTAGCGCGAGAGAATCTGGGCGGTGTCGCCGATCGTTTCGCCTCGCTTCATCTGCAGGTCGTTGACCCCGAGGAAGATCGCCTGGCCGCCGAGCTGGGCCATGCCCGCCTCGAAGGAGACTCGCGTTCGGGTGCTTGGGTGCTGAAAGATGAGACCGAGCGTCTTGCCCGCCAGGTAGCCATGCGGCTGCCCGGTGCGCCACATCCGCTTGATGCGGGTTGCGGTGTCGAGCACTTCGGCAATTTCGTCAGGCGTCAGGTCTGTGTCGACCAGCACGTGCCGTCCCCGCAGCCGCGGCGAAATGGTGAACGACGGCAGCGCGGTGCTCTGCGGACCACCAAGCACGACGGCGCGGTCCTGCGCGGAGCCCGGCAGGTCCTGGCTCACGGTCGGCACGGAATGGAGAACTGGGGATTCAGCAGGGGACGTGGTGGCCTGGTCGGCGGCAGAAAGGCTATGCATCGCGGTTCCTCTCGTCGGACGAAGATCGTCCAGCTTACGCCGGTTCAGAGCCGAATCGTGTCGAAACTCCAAACCGAAGGGGCGAGAGGCGTTGAATCCCGCGGTACCACCCTTCTTGCGCGACAGCGGTTCACCCCATGGCGAAGGTCGCGCATCTCTTGGCTGTTTCTGGCATGGGTGCCACCCATTCGAGCCTACTTGCGTCGCCAGTGGCGAGCTTTCTTCGGCCGACCGCTCCGGGGCGCGTTCCGATCCGTCATGCCATTCCCGGGCTTCCACCACCCCCGAGTCGCTTGGGCACGCCAGAACCGTACTTTTCCCCATCGTTGCGGGCAGTGCGATTGCGTTGATGAATTGTGTGGTCGAGGTCAGCGCTGACGAACGGCGGCCGTCAGCGCGTTGTACGGTGACAACGCGCGGGCCGCCTCGAGGGAGAGCGGGAAAGCAACTCCATCTCGATTCCGTGATGCTCGATCATCACCGGCGACCTCCGCCATTCAGGCTCTTCTTCAAGGAACAGTGAGCGGGCGTCCAGGAGACACCCCACCCCGTGCCCGCAACCATCTTCGTTGGGGACGCCTGAGAAGATAGTGCATCGGCGGTCACCTGTCAAACCGCCCAATCCCGCCTGGCATCCGGCACAACTCGTGACGTGGCTGGCGAGCCCACCGGCCTGACACTTGCGCGATCCTCCCGGCCGGGAATAATGGCGCTCAGATACCGACAATTGGCGCCCAGCAGGAAGGTCAGCACCGTGCGCATCACCGATGTCCTGGTCAACACGGTCAGGACGGACGACGAAAAGCCGAAGTCGTGGTTGTCGGAGTCGCTGGTGGCGAACCCGATGTCGATCTATCCCGAGTACAAGGCGAAGCGCTCGTCCTGGGGCGCGAAGTGGGGTCCGGAACTCCTCGTCCGCATCACCACCGACGACGGCATCGTCGGCATTGGCGGTCCCGTTCCCGCCGGTGGCCGCATCATCGTCGAACAGCACCTGCGCAATCTGCTCGTCGGCCAGAACCCGTTCGACATCGAGAAGCTCTGGGACCAGATGTTCCGCTCCACCCTTCCCTATGGCCGCAAGGGATTGCCGATCATGGCAATCAGTGCGATCGATATCGCCCTCTGGGATATCGTCGGCAAGGCGACCGGGCAGCCGGTCTTCAACCTGCTCGGTGGCCGCACGAAGGACGCCCTGCCGGTCTATTCCACCGGCAACGATGTCGCCTTCTATCACAAACTCGGGTTCACCGGCTTCAAGCTGGCCATGCCCCACGGCCCCACCGACGGCTGGCAGGGCATGAAGGCCAATCTCGAACTGATCGAACGCACCCGCGAGATCGTCGGGCCTGACGGCGAGATCATGCTCGATTGCTACATGGCCTGGAACGTCGACTACACCCTGCGCATGGCCCGCGAGATGCGCCCGTTCCGCGTGCGCTGGATCGAGGAGAGCCTGCCACCGGACGATTACGAGGGCTATGCCGAAATATCGGCCAGGTCAGAGGTGCCCATCGCCACCGGTGAGCACGAATACACCCGTTGGGGCTTCAAGGAACTGATCTCCCGCCGCTGCTGCCACATCCTGCAACCCGACCTCATGTGGGTCGGCGGCATCAGCGAAGCGCGCAAGATCACCGCCATGGCCTCGGCCTGGGGGCTCGATGTGATTCCCCACGGTGGTGGCCTCCATCCGTGGGGCGTCCACTTCATGACCTCACAGGTCAACTGCCCACTCGCGGAATGGGTCGTGGTCGGCAATGAGGGTGAGGCGAACCCGATCCGGCCGCTGTTTCCGTACCTGGAAGGCGCACCCGTGCCCGAGAACGGCACGATTCGCCCGCCTGACGCACCTGGGCTGGGAATTTCTGTCCGCGAAGGCTGGCTCGTCGATTAGACCAGCGAAGTACCTTGTCCCCGCCGCAATCTCGACCTGCACCCCACGCAGACGCCCCACCGGAGTTCCGGTGGGGCGTCTCGTCTCACTTCTTCGCTCGGTGATCCGAGCTAGACCCGTGAAATGAAGTCAGCCACGATATACCCGGTCGTCCCGCCAGTGGTTCGCACCTGGTACCACTGGTACCCACTCCCGCTCGTCGGGCCGCTAACCACGGTCAGCCGGGTTCCCGTCTGCAGGACGACGATGATGCTGGCACTGGTGCTCGCGGACGATCGCAGGCGGACGTTCGTGCTGTTTACCCGCACCGCCGTCCCCGCCGGATAACCGCTCGGTGCCGGCGTAGTCGTGCCTCCGCCGACCACCAGCACGTCGTCGATAATCCAGCCCGTCGCGCCGCTGAACTGCACCCGCCACCATCGGTATCCATTGGCAGAACTGGGGCCATCGATCACGGTGCCAGTGCTCCCGACCGCCATGATGGTCACGACGCCGAAGCTGGTTCCCGCTCCGCTCCGGAGGTTCGCTCGCTCTGTCACGCGCACGGTCGATCCGACCTTGATACCGGAGTCAGGATTGGTTGGCGGTTCGCCCAGCGTCAGGACCGACTCGTCCGCCCATCCCGAACTGCCCCCAATCGAAATCTGCCACCACCAGAGGTTGTTGGCCCAGGTTGGTCCGCCCGAGATCGTGCCGACCTGGTAGGTCGTCAGGGTCCGCACGATCGAACTCCCCGTCCCGGCGGCGCTACGCAGGTTGGCGTTCGTGTTCACGTAGAACACATCACCGACCTCGAACTTGGTTGAAGGCGGCGGTGCCGTCGTGGTTCCACCTCCCGACGTCTCGGTCAGCCAGTCCTGGACGGCCCAGCCCGTGCCGAGATTCGTCTGGATGCGCCACCACGTATACCCGTTCGCGGTCGATGGCCCGGCCAGTACCGTTCCGGTCGTGCCGACCGGCAACACCGCGACCACACTTCCCGACGTCGACGCTGTCGAGCGCAGGTTGAGCCGTTCGGTCACTCGCACCGCGTCGCCAATGTCGAACTTGCCGGTTCCCGGAGCGGGCGTGGTCGTCGTGGTGGTTGTCGTCGTTGGAGCAGAGGTAGTCGTGCCGCCGGAGGTTTCGGTCAGCCAGTCCTGCACAGCCCAACCGGTGCCGGCACTTGTCTGAATCCGCCACCAGGTGTAACCGCTGCCCATGGACGGGCCAGCCAGCACGGTTCCCGTCGCGCCAACTGGCAGCACCACCACCACGCTACCCGCTGTCGAGGCTGCAGACCGCAGATTCAACCGCTCGGTGACCCGGACGGTGTCGCCAATGTCGAATTTGCCGCTCGATGGCGGCGGAGTGGTCGTCCCGGACGTCTCCACCAGCCAGTTCTCGATACACCAGCCGGTAGTGCCACTCGACAACGTGACCTGCCACCAGGTGTAGCCGCCAGCCGATCGCGGACCACCGACGACGGAGCCCGTGGCTCCCGCCGACATCGTCAGGAGCACGCTGCCCGAGGTGGAGGGCGTCGCGCGCAGGTTGGTCGTACTCGTGACCCGGAATGTGTCACCGATCTCGAACTTGCCGGCCGGCGGGGCGTCTGCCTCACGGAGGTAGTCTTCCACCATCCAGCCGCCGCCATAGGCGTCGCTGTAGACGCCATACCAGATGTACCCGGTGACCTCGATTGGCGGCTGGGAGATGACCAGCCGGCTTCCCGATGCCGCCGTGGCAATTGCCCGCTGGGCCACACCCGGTCGCGGCCGAATGCTCGCGCTCTGCGTCGCCTGCACGGTGTCACCCACCTCGAACAACGCATCCGGATCTTCGTTCAGTGGTGCGGGGGAGATCGCCGTGGAGACCACCCATCCGTCACCGATCGACTGGTGGCGAATCTGGTACCACTCCCAGCCCGATGCAATTTCCGGGCCGGCCATTACGTGCGCCCAGGTGCCGGGCATCGCCGTTCCCACGATCCCGGCCGAGAGGCTGGGCGATCGTCGCAGGTTCACCGAATCGACCACCCGCAGGTTGAGCCCGAATGGGTAGTCCCCGACCGATCCGCCTGGTACTGGCGGCGGGTCGACGATCAGGTACTGGGCACTCGCCCAACCTGTGGTACCGCCACTGACCGCCTGCAACCGATACCAGTTCCCGCCGCTCAGCTTCTCTGGCCCGTCGATCACCCAGGCCAGGGAGTCGTCGGCCAGCGAGCCGCTGACGCTGCCGTTGGCGGTCGAGCGCAGGTTCAGGGCGCTTCCATCGTCGGTCTGCACGCGCACGCGGTCGCCCGGCACGATCCCGGCTGGCAGCCCCGTATCAAGCACGCCTTCTTCGAGCGTCTGCGCGACCAGTTGCCGGAGTTCAGGCAGGTCATTCCACAGGCGGTCACCCGGGCAGGTGGTGGCATTCACATCCCGGTGTGAGGAAATGATCGGCAGGTCTGGTGCCTCCCAGAAGTCCGCTGTGCCGAGCGGATCGAGATCACGCCCCACCCAGGCCACGATCGACACCAGCGCCGACTTGGCCGCGTCCGAAATGTCGACCGTCTGGAAGTTCCCGATCGTGGAGATGCCCGAGGACCCAATCGCGAACTGGTAGGAGTGACCACCGATCACATCCTGGCCACCGTACCGCCCCTGGTAGATGCGGCCGTTATGGTCGACCAGGTAGTTGTAACCAATGTCGCCCCAGCCCTGCTCCACCGCGTGGTAGTAGTAGATGGATCGAATCGCATTCGGCACATCCGACGGCCGATTCGCGGTGGCCGTGTGGTGGATGATGATGTGCGAAACGGTTCTGTACTCCGGCGGCCAGACTTCGCCGTAGGTATCGAACCGCCAGTTCTCGTTCGCCCCCCACTGTTCGCGGGTGATGATTTCGGGTGGTGCGATGGTGTCGTTGGTCAGCAACCTGGACATCGCCCCGGTCGGCGTCACCGGCTCGATATCCTCCTCCCACGGCCCATCGGTCGGATCGATGTAGACGAACGACAGGCCTTCGACCTCGCCCGGCCGCCGCTCGGCATCGATCGTCTGGTACCGCACGTAGCGAGCGCCGTCGGTGAACGCCAGCGGGGTGAACAGCCGGTTGTCACGCGTCGGCTGCCCACCATCCTCGGTGTTCGCTGCCATGTCGATCGTATCGGTCCAGGTTTCGCCGTCCGAACTGAACTGCACCGCCACGATCGGCCAAAACCCGACGCCCTCCGGCCAGCTCGCACCCAGCGCCCAGAACGGATAGGCTGCTTCCCATGTCACCCACTCACCCTGCGCGGCGTCACTGGCTGCAAAGCCCTGCTCGCCCGGCGTGAATGTGCCGGCCCGGGTGCCTCCGACTTCCTGGGCAGCAGCTGGTCGCTGACCTGCCTGTGGCACCGCACTGATGCCCGAGGCCGCCAGCGCCGCCATCCCGGCTGCCGCCTTGAGGACTATTCGACGACTCGTCCTGGTTTCCGGGAGTCGCGCTCCATCTGATTGGGGCTTTTCATCGTGGGCATGACCGGACATGGAATCGAGGTCCCTTCCCTTTGGGGCTGCAGGCTGTCGCCCAACTGGTGATGGCTGCCTGGCCGGCGGGCAACAGTTCGTACTCGTGCGACGCAAGGGGAGAACACCAGCCTGCCCAGAATTGGGTTTGCTGCACATGGACTCCCGGTCGACGCATCTGTCTCATTCTGATAGTACACCAGCGATCGCGCTTGAACGTAAAGCGAGGTGCTCCGATTTGGAGCACCCCGCGCACCTGACATTCCAACCTTCCGCCTCGTCTGAGTCGACGTCGATCAGGTCTTGAAGTCCGTGTAGAAATATCGCTCGGCAATCACGCCGCCATTCGCGTCGTAAATCGTCCGGGTGAACGCCGCATCACCGTTGCTCATGATGCCGGTCGCGTTGAGGTCCACCTCTCGGCCATCGCTGGTGCCGTAGATGTTGACCACCATCGATTCGCCACTGGTCCAGGATTCAACCAGCAACCACGAGTCGGTGTAGTTTTCGAACGTGAAGTCACCCCAGTACTGCGGATCGTCTCCCATCTGCAGGATCGAGGCATCGAATCCAGCTGGCCAGTTCGCACCTTCATACCCCGGCAACCGGTAGGTGTGAGGATGCCACTCGCCGATCGGCATACCGGCCATCAGGGCCGCGCGAAATACCGTGGTTGACACCTGGCAGACTCCGCCGCCGATGTCCTTGCCAACCTGTTCCGCCACCACGACCGATGCGACCTGGTAGCCCTTGTCTTCCGTAATTTCGCCAATCGCGGCGTTGAAGGAGAAGGTGCCGCCCGGCGGCACGAGCGTGCCGTTCAGCAGGCTGGTCGCCACCCGGATGTTTTCGTTGCGTGCCCAGGTACCGTTGTAGAACAGCGAGTCACCGCGGCCCAGCAGCTCCTTGATTCCCAGCGCACCGAGATTCTCCGAGTCGATGGTCGGCCGCACTTCAACGACCGGGACCTCGACCTTTTCATGCCCGCTCAGGAAGCTCTCTTCGATCGCCTGCGCGAACGCGGTCGACCGGATCTCGATGCCGGTCACGCTGTCCTCCAGCGACACCAGACCGCCATCCCATCCAACGCGCGCGTTGACCGGCTTGCGATTCACCTTCGGGCCAAATTCCGACCGCAGGTCCGCCGCGAGCGTCTCGGTGTCAAGGCTCAGCTTCGCCACCGGCTGGCCGTTCTCCATCACGGTTTCCGCCGACGCGTACTTCGCCAGCGTCTCACCATCGATGGTCCACGACTGATTCTCAAACGTCACCTGGATCGGCGTCGATATTGCAGCCTGCACCTGGTCCTTCACCGCATTCAGGTCATCGGCCTTGATCTCCGGCACGTCGACCATCGTCGGAATCGCCCCGTTGACCGGGTCCAGGTTGTCGAGCGCCGCCATGATCTGCGCCGTCGCCGCCTCGCGATCCACGATCACACCTTCGGCATCGGGCGAGATGGTGATCTCCGAACCATTCACCACCACCGCGGCGTTGACTGCGAATTCGTCAATGTCCTGGTCGACCTTGTCGAACCAGGCATTCAGCACCTGTGGGTTCAACGTGATTTCGAGCGGCACCACCTGGTCATCGCGCAGGATCTCGCGAGTGAACGAGAGGCGATCCAGCGCATCGCCGGAGCGCCCCAGCGCCTGTGCTTCCGCCAGGGAAGATTGCAGATTCACCGTCGCGCCGATTTCGGTCAGAGTCGGCGTCCACACCTTGTCTCCATAGGAGAAGGAAATGGTTCCGGTTTCGAGTTGGGTGGTTCGATCGACCAGGGCGGCCTGTGCCTGAACCGGTGTCATGCCGCCAACGTTGACATCGCCGACCACGACCGCCGGATAGATGCGATCGCTGTACAGCGCCCGGAAGGCAAACAGGCCAATCGCGAGCAGCAGCAGGATTGCCGTCAGCACGAGAACGATGCGCGGTAACAGGGCGGCCAGTCGACCCATGGTCGACGGCTCCTCGTTACGCGGAGTATCCGAATATCCATGATCCCGATCGGGCAGGATGCTCCGGCGAACACGCCCCAGGGCGTTTCCTCCCCAGGCACCGATACCTGCAGGAGTCAACTCTGGAGCGATGGAAGGAGTCGGGTCGGGCTGCGCAGTCGACTGAACCATGCGGCGTGTGCTCTCTCAATCCCTGGAACGGCGCTGGGTAGATGTGCGGAAATCAACCTTCAGGCGCGGCGGCGTGAATCTCTGGCAGACGGCACGAGTGTCCCAGCAAGGCGGCTTCACATTCCGCCTTCCACCGCTCTCCATCGAGCAGGCCGTCATCACACCTTCGTAAACGTCTGAATTGGTCATTTGGGTGCACCATCACCACCAAAATGTGGAGAACTTCGTGCAACTGTTCCGGAATCGTCCCGATCAGCCCCTCCGCATCAGGGGCAATTACTCGAACGGGGTGTTCCAGCAATGAGGAAGGCTGGAATTCCGGAACCCAGTTTACGCTCCCCGTCGATCACGATGCCAACAATCAGTAAGTGCCAGGTAGCTACCAATCGGGCCACCTCACACATCGGCACGTTATGTATTACCATCCATCCTTTGACTCCATCCTGCCATTGTGTACGTACACTGTCAAGGTACGTTGACACAATTTCGTGATAGTCACGCCGAACTTCCTCGGCATCCGCCTTCTAATCTGAGGGTGTCGTCGGAACCGGCGCGGAGTCAGGCATCGACAGCCCGCTGCCCCCGCATCTGTTCCTGGCGATATGAAGGATTCCCCCCAATCCTTTCCCCTCCCCCAACCTCGAGGCCGCGGCTCCCAGCCCATATCCACCGCGGCCTCACCCTCCTCAACTCTGCTCCCACTGGACCCCATGGATAAAATGAGAGTGCAGAACGATTCCGCGCCCGTTTCACCGTGCGCGGAGAACGCCGCGCGGGATTGGGGAACGGCAAGCATGGCTCACATAGTGGTAGTGGAGGACGAGCGTGAACTCGCTCGACTCATTTCACAGGCGCTGCGCGACAATGGTCACGATGTGGACATCATCGCCGACGGTCAGGAAGCGCTCCATCGTCTCACCGGACCCCAACGCCTCGATCCCGACCTCATCATCCTGGACCTGATGTTGCCGCATGTAGATGGGCTCACCATCTCCCGGCGCATCCGCCAGGATCGCATCACCCCCATCGTCATGCTCACCGCCAAGTCGACCGAAATTGACAAGGTTCTCGGGCTGGAACTCGGCGCCGACGATTACGTCACCAAACCGGTCTCGATGCGGGAGTTGCAGGCACGAGTCACGGCCATCCTCCGCCGGGTCGAGATGATGCGCGACGAGTCTCGCACCCGCGACGATCACACTGCCCCCATCCACCACACCGGCCTCTCCATCGATCCCTCCAGCCGCGACGTGCTGGCTCAGGGATCGACCGTCGCCCTCACCGCCCGCGAATTCGACCTCCTGTACCTGCTCGCCTCGCACCCTGGTCGCGTGTTTTCCCGCAACTACCTGCTCGATCGGCTTTGGGGAGATACCTACTCCGGGTTCGAGCGGACAGTCGACACCCATATCCAGCGCCTCCGCCGCAAACTCGGAGGCACCGGCTCGGTGGCCGACCGGATCGTGACGCTCTGGGGCGTTGGCTACAAATACGAGCGTCCAGACGACTCGCTCACGGCATGAATGTCCTGCTGAACGGACCGCGACCACCGGCTGACGCCAGCCTCGCGTTCCGCCTGCTGTACGGCCTGCTCACGCCAGTCCGTCTCACCCGGCAACGCACCTCAATCAATCTCATCGTCTCGTACGTCGCCATGGCCATCGTCACCGCGGCCCTCCTGCTCGGTGTCCTCTACGCCATGATCTTCTGGCCACCCCTCGGGCGCCTTCTGGGCATCAACGATCTTGCTAAAGACAGCTCGCTTGGCGAAATCACTCGCTCCTACGGGCAATGGCTCGATCCTGATGACGTGAGCTCCTTGCTCTCGGACAACAACGCCGCCGCCAATCTCGAGTTGACCTCGCGGCTTCAGGCCATCGTCTCTGGTGCCGTTCCTGGATTCGACGCGTTTGGCAGTGGCAGCCTTCCCCGCATCGACCACGCCGCCATCGTCAGTCTGGACGGCGCAATCATCGCCAGCGACGACCTGACGTGGATCGCGCCGGGGGACAACCTCTCGGCCTTCGAGCGCAGTACTACCCGCGAAGTCGCTGCCCGTTCGCTCATGCTTCAGGGCCAGCCCGATCCGTCCACCAGGAGCCTCTCCTCCCTGGCCGTGCTGGACGACCGCACCTCTGCTGCGTATCCGTTGATCGATTCCGACGGTACGGTCATCGCCTACTTGATCATCGAAGGAAATCCAATCTGGGACGTGCTGGGCTTCACCTCCCGTGCCGACCTGCTCCGCAACCAGGCGGTGGAATTCATCCGCCTCATCTCCATCGTCGCCATCCCCGCCATCATCGTCGCCATCCCCTTTGGGTGGTGGCGGTCCCGGTCTCTTTCCCGGCGCCTGGAATACCTGGCCGGTGCTGCCGACTCCATGGCCGAGGGCGAACTCGGTACCCGGGTGACGGTGACCAAGCCCGACGAGATTGGCCGCCTCTCCGAACGCTTCAATGAAATGGCATCCACCATCGAAACCAACGAGCGCATGCGGCGAGCATTCATCTCGAACGTCTCCCACGAACTTCGCACCCCCCTCACCATCATTCAGGGCACGGTCGAACGCCAGCTCGACCATCCGTCCGAATCCCGCGCCGAACTCCAGGCCGCCATGCAGTTGATTCGTCGCGAGAGCCAGGTCCTCGAACGCATGGTCTCCGACCTGTTTACGGTCACCCGCGGCCAGGAACTTGGGCTTCGCCTCGACCGCAAGGCAATCAACTTCGCCGACGTTGCCGCCGAAGCCGTCCATGGCGTGCAAAACCTGGCCTGGACACAGTCCCGGGTCACCATCGAATCACTCGTGCCACCGGACATGCCGCCGGTCTTCGCTGACCCGATCCGTATCCGCCAGGTGCTGAACAATCTCCTTTACAACGCTCTCCGGCATACGCCCGAGGGCGGCCTGGTGATCGTTGAAGGCACAACCGCCGGAGACTTCCTCGAGGTGTCGGTCTCCGACACCGGGAATGGCATCCCGGACGACGAAGTCGACCTCGTCTTCGAGCGGTATTACCAGGCCGAGCGAGGGACCCGTCACGACGATGGCAGTGGCCTCGGGTTAAGCGTGGTTCAGCAACTCGTCAGGGCCCACGGCGGTGAAGTGGCTGTCTCCAGCACACCCGGCCAGGGCACCACCTTCCGCTTCACCGTCCCCCTCGCTACCTGAGCAGACCTCCGTCCCCTTCTCTCCAGACCCCATCCAGCGGTCGCTCTTGCTTAATCAGAGCGTACGAACGAGCCATTTCGCCGGGCGTGGCGGGATTTCGCCTGCTCGATGCGTACGGTATGTATGGCCCGCCCATGGGCCGTTCCTTCGTGCTTCTTCGCCGTTCCACCCTATCCCGCACGAAGTCGCATGAATTCCGCACGAATTCGGGGCAGAAAAGCCCATGGAATCAACCAGATCGGAATTAATGAATTAATGAATCAGTGCGGAGCGAAACTGACGCGCCCTCGGAAACCACCAGGGCGCACGAACAGGGGAAATCTCGCAGACATCGCGCTGGCAGCGAGAGAGCAGATCCTTGACAACCGTCTCTCCCGCCCGTAGGATCACCGTCAACAATTGAAGAGCACTGCCTTATCCAGAGAGGTGGAGGGAATCGGCCCTGTGAAGCCCGGCAGCCTGCGATGTGACCCGCTCATTTGCGGACCATCACACGTAAGGTGCCAACTCCGGCAGAGAGATCTGCGAGATGAGGGATCAGCGAAATGTTTCGCTCCCCTGGCGCACCCTTGGGGGCTTTTTCGTACCCTGTTTCGTGGCTCTCCCTGCTTCGCGTCCCCATCCCTGCTCCCCTCGGCATACGGCAATGCTCTTCCCGGTGCATCTCGTATCGTGAGGAAGATGGGCAGATGCTGCACGACCCGGCTACCGCCGGAAACCCGACACCAGCCAACCGCGGTCACCTGCGGGTAGTACGTCCCAGTGAGGCGACCGTCGAAGACGGATCGCTCCAGTCGATGTCGATCGGTCCCGTCGATCTCGAACTCGGCGGTTCGCTCCCCGACGTGACAATCGCCTTTCGCACCTGGGGTCGACTCAATCCTGCCGGCACCAACGCCGTCATCATTCTCCATGCCTTGACTGGCGACAGTCTCGCCTGCGGCGATGGTGGCTGGTGGGAACCAGTGGTCGGTCCGGGCCGCCCCCTTTGCACCGACCAGCACTTCGTGGTCTGCGCCAACGTCCTGGGCGGTTGCTCGGGCACCACCGGCCCGGCTTCGATCAATCCCGAAACCGGCCAGCCGTGGGGAATGTCTTTCCCGCTCATCACCATCGGCGATATTGTCCAGACCCAGCGCCGGCTGCTGGAACGACTTGGCGTCCATCGCCTGCTGGCCGTCGGCGGCTCGATTGGCGGTTTCCAGGCGCTGGAGTGGGCCACCCGCCATCCCGACATGGTCGACGGCACCCTGGTCATCGCGGCCAGCGGCTCACTCAGCGCGCTCGGCATCGCCACCCATAGCGAAATCGGTCGCCGCGCCATCATGGCCGATCCCGAATGGCATGGTGGCGAGTACCTGGCACGGGGCACGTTCCCGCACCAGGGACTTGCCATCGCCCGCATGGCGGCGATGACCACCTATCACTCGCGCGAAAGCCTTGGCAGCCGCTTCGGCCGCAACGTTGCCACCCGCCCAGCCATGTATCCAGCCTTCGGCCCCACCTACGATGTCGAAGGCTACCTGCACTATCACGGCGAAGCGCTGGTCCGGCGCTTCGACCCGAATTCCTATCTTTACCTCACCCGTGCCATGGACATGTATGACG
>JAEZJB010000197.1 GCA_023415845.1 Chloroflexota bacterium
CGCTACCGGGCGCTGCAATGGCCAGACATTGGCCCGCCAGAGCGGGTGATCAACGACATGGTGCTCGACGTGAACCCGTCTCCGCTGCTGATGGAGATGCCGGGTGGGTGGATCGAGGTAGGCAAGGTGCTGGACCCGTGGGGCGGACCATCCTGGCTCGCGGTTCGCTGGCGCGAACTCACCAACGAGGTCAAGGTCGAACGGCCGGAAGGGTGGCGGCGGCTCGGATTCTAGCAACCCGCCAAGGATTGCGACC
Organism: Chloroflexota bacterium; assembly: GCA_023415845.1. Lineage (GTDB taxonomy): Bacteria > Chloroflexota > Chloroflexia > Thermomicrobiales > UBA6265 > JACCYX01. The sequence continues at coordinate 257 of JAEZJB010000197.1, forward strand.
GACTCCCCCGGAAACGACCACGTCCCGGCGAGATGATCTCGCCGGGACGTGTGGTGTCCTGCAAATCGGAATGATCAGTTTCCGGAAGCGGCGAGGTGCTCGGCGGCAGCCAGGATAGCCCCCAATTGGACCGCCACCAGCTTGCGGATCGGCACGGCCCGGTAGTCGAGTCGCGCTTCGAGGGCCGTGGCGGCCTCGTCGAAGGCCGCGCGGGCGGCCGCCAGCTGCTCGCGAATCACCGGCGAGCTGTTGCCGGTCACCACTTCACCCTCCAGCATTCGGACAACCATGCCCTGGATGAGGTTGGAGTAGAACCGGGTCTCCTGGTCAGAGGAGAAGAGTTCGGCCACGGTGGCAGGTCGATCGGTGGACGGATCGGACTCTGCCCAGGCCCGTTGCGCCTGGCGGTGCGGCGCCATCTGCTTGATGAAGCCGCCAATCGCCCGCTCGAAGGTCGAGTTCGTGCGCAGGTAGGGCTTCGCCGCTTCGTACTGGGCGATGATCCCGTTCCAGACTGCGTCCGTGTAATCCAGCGAGGCGAGGATCGCTTCGCGGCGGTTCCTGTCGGTCACGGTCTGGTCGTTCACGCGAGGATCGTCGTAGTAGGCCATCTCGATGACCATCGTCAGCGTGCCGTACTTGCTGGCGTACTCCGCGCTCGATCCACCCTGGCTGAACGACGAAAGGTCGGCACCGTTCGCCTCCATGTAGTCGTAGCCGTCGGCGGTGGTGATGAGCTTGAAGATGGCTGGTGCGTACTCGTCCGCATACGGCACTTCGGGCTCGCCCAGCATCAGCGGCAACTGCTCCCAGCCCGGCATCTGGTGCAGGATGTCGTGGAGTTCGGGCACGTCGTGGGAGAGGTAGTAATAGACACCACCGAAACCGGCGTTGTGCAGCGACCCCATCAGTTCCGGCTGCAGGCGGTCGATCACCCGCATCAGCATCTCGGACTCGGGCAGCGAACGGTCGAAGTAGTTGGTCTTGTAGAAGTTGGGGAACGACCACTCGACCTGGTTCGGGCCATCGGGCCGGTAGAACCCCGCCGCGTAGTTGCGCACGGTGAACGGTCCGGCGAACCAGCCTTCGTTGAGGCGCGTGCCATCCGGGTCGACACAGGCGATCAGGTGCCACGAAAAGCCGAGGCCGTCCCGGATCGCCTCGTCCTCGCAGAGGAGTCGAGCGAAATGGTGCACGAGCATCGCGCCGATCGGTTCGTTGGGGTGGGGGCAGGCGAAGAGGAGGATGTTTCGTTCGCCGGAGCCGAACGAGAGCATGTTGATCGGCTCACCCAGTTGCGAAGATCCGACCCGTTCCAGGGTGGCAATCTCCGGATACTCGGCGGCGATGCGAGCGAAGTCGGCGTTGAGTTCGTCAACGGTGAGAAACCGGTCCATGTCCGGCAGGGCCGACATATAGGCGCGGATATCCAAGGGTGTTTCCTCCGGCTGGAGTTAAAGACGGACATCGGCGGATCGGAGGGGATGATCCACCGTGAGCATCTTCAGTGATCACCCAACCCACAGCAAGGGAGATCCCTGCGCCAGCGCACCATCTGGCGGAGAGGGAACTTCCGCAGGCTAATCACGGACGACAAGAACCGCGAAATCAGGGCCAGCCAACCTCGGCCGACGGCTACACTGGACAAAAGAGCGACTGCCGCAGGCAACGATGTTGCGCAATCTGAAAGGGCATCACATGGACGACCCCAGCAAGCACATTGATGAACAGGCCGTCAGGGAGCAGGGCACCCCACCGCAGGACAAGCACGATCCGGGAGCCATTCCCAGCCCGCACTCACTGCCCGTCAGCGACGAATTCGAGCGCGTCATCGACCAGCAGGAAGACGAGACCGGCAGCGTGCAGGACATCGATGAGAACGTCTCGGGCCAGGAACCCGAATCAGGCGACGATCAGGACTGATCCAGCTCGGGTTTGGTCGGGGGACCACTGAGGTCCCCCTCGTCTCGCCACGGTTGCGGCTGGACCGACCCGCTTTCGGTCGTGAACACATGGTCAGCCTGCCCCTCGTCGTGACTCACGTAGCGCCGGGGATCGGCCAGGAACCGGTCGTGACACTCCTTGCTGCAGAAGTGAAAAGCCAGGGGGCCGTAGCTTTCGGTGGCGTAGGCGCCACGGGCGGAAACTTCCTGTCCGCAGACGGGATCAATGGCGGTCATCTGCATCTCCTTGAGGTGTGCCGAACGAAGCCGTGGCGAGTTCCCGCTCGCGCTGGCCAATGCGGGCGAGAAACCATCCTCCCACCAGCATGACCGCTCCCCAGAGCAGGAAGCCGGCATCCCACCACACCCAGTAGCGCTCGGCGACGGTCTGGTTGACGTGGTGGATGGACAGCAGGTGGTGGTTGATGGTGCCTTCCACCAGGTTGAACGCTCCCCATCCCATCAGCATCACCCCCACGAACAGCCGGGTAGACCAGGGCGCGTGCGGGTAGCGGCCCGCTCGCCAGAGCAGCCACAGGCCGAGTCCCACGGCGATGTAGGTCAGCACGTGGAACATGCCATCCCAGAAGACATTCACTTCTAGGCCGGCCACGGTGTTGGTGGGGTACCTGTCGTCGTGGCTCACCATGTGATGCCACTGCAGCAACTGGTGCAGCACGATGCCGTCGAAAAACCCGCCCAACCCAATGCCGAACAGCAGCGCCGCACGGACTTCGAGCGTGCGGCGCTCGGTGCCGGTTTCCACGTCGTCACCTCCAGGGTGGTGCATGGGCCTGGCGCTGGCGCGGCGCCGGGGTGACCCCACTCAGGACGATTGCGAGGTCGCCGCCTGCGGTTCGAGGGAAACCGGAACCACGCCTCGTTCACGCTGCTCGCTCGTGTCGCTGGCGGCATACTGCGCGGGGTTGGCCCAGAATCGACCGTGACACTCCTGGCTGCAGAAGTGATAGAGCTCGGAGCCATAGGCAACCGATGCCACCACCTGGGTGGGGCGCAGAAATTTGCCGCAAACTGGATCGTGTGACGTCATGGGACCC
>JAEZJB010000263.1 GCA_023415845.1 Chloroflexota bacterium
GGATCCTTCACCGCCGGCTCCGGTGACGATTCGTTCGGATCGAGGAGACCAGTTTCCTCGCCGAGCGCGACCGAGAGCCAGTGAGCGTAATTCTCGGACACGTGATGGGCGTCGCGACGGGTCGTCAGGCCACCGATCACGGCCGGGCAGGTGTCCGCAGTACAGAACCAGGGAATGATATCGACGTATTCGGCGCCGTGCTCTTCGGCGACCTGTTGCTCCATGGCATTGTGGTCGGCGTAGACGGCATCGCTGACGGGTGTGCTGCAGGCCATCACATCGTTCTCGTGCGCGGTCAGGCAATCGATACCGCCCTGGGCCGGGTAGGCCATGTCGCCCAGGACGATGGTGCGGTCAGTGTTCGGGGCGATGCGGTCGAGGACCGAACCCAGTCCGGTCGCCCACGCCTGGTCGAGGCCATCGGTCGTCGCCTTACCGTCCTTCGCCAGCAGGGCACCCTTGCGCGCGCTCGTCACGACCACTATATCGGGTTGCAACTCCTCGATCTTGTCCAACGCGAACTCACGAAACTCGGCACACTCGGTGTATTCGCGGTCGAGGGCATTTGACCAGCTGGGATAGTCGGGCGCCTGGCATCCGGGTTTGGTCAATTGCACGACCTGCCAGCCACCCTGGCGGCCGATTTCGTCAAAGGCCGGTATCCACATTGCGCCGTGCGAGTCGCCGTAGACGACGATCGTGCGGTCGGCCGTGGGATCGCCATGCACGCAGGCCGAAGAGGTGGTGTCGGCGCGGGTCACATTGCACTCGTCGCTGTAGGCCGGGTTCATGAGCCGATCGGGTTGATCTGGCCATGAAGTGAGCAAAGTGGCGGCTTCCACTTCCTGCACCACCACGTTCGCGGTTGGCAACTCGGACGAATCGGCCTGCGCGATGTCGATGACGTCTTCGTGGGGAACAGGGTTCATGGCGGCCAGCAGGGTAGTCGCCGAGAGCGAGACGGCGACCATGGTGACGCCAAAGCCGATGCTGATCCGGGGCGCACGGGAGGTCAGGGCTCGCCAGCTGCGGACCGGATTCTCCACCAGGAAGTAGGTTGCAGCCGAAACACCGATCGCCACGGCACAGATGCCGAGGTTTTCGGCCAGGCTCAACTCTCGCCCTGCATACTGGGCAGGAATGACCAACATGGGCCAGTGCCAGAGGTAAAGCGAATAGGAGAGTTTGCCGAGCCACTGGAACGGGAGCAACTTCAACAGCGCCTCCGCGCCACCGCCAGGTGCGATGGTGCCACCGGCAACGACCGCGATGCTGGCCAGCACCGGCAGGACGACGGCCAGGCCCGGAAAGAGGGTTTCGGGGGTGTACCAGAGCGCGATGACCAGGATGCCGACCAGGCCGGCCCAGCTGAGAATCGTACCAATCAGTCGCGGGCGGTCCAGGAGGCGAGGGACCAGTACGGCGAGGAGGGCGCCCGCCGCCAGTTCGCAGGTCCGGGTGAAGGGCGAGAAGTAGGCGGCCGTGCCGTTTTCGGCGGTCTGGTACACCGACCAGGCCAGCGAGCCGGCGATCAGGGCCGACAGCACCACGCCCAGTCGCAGCCGGAGGGCGTAGCGGCGAAAGACGAGCGTCGCACCGATGATCAGGAGCGGCCAGAAGACGTAGAACTGTTCTTCGACCGCCAGCGACCAGTAGTGCTGGAGTGGGGAAGGGGGCAGTTGGGCGCCAAGATAATCTGTGCCCTGCTGGATCGAGCGGAAATTGCTGGCGAAGAGCGTTGCCCAGAGGGCGTCAATGGCGACCCGATTGCCTCGTGCGGCACCCAGCCAGTGAAATGAGGCCCAGACGGTGACGAGCAGTACGAGCGTGGCGGCGGGGAGCAGTCGCCTGGCGCGGCGGGCGTAGAACTGGGAAAGCGAAACGCGGCCAGTCGATTGCACTTCCCGGATGAGCAGCCCGGTTATAAGGAAGCCGGAGAGAACGAAGAAGACATCGACGCCGATATAGCCGCCAGACACGAGCGAGACGCCGGCGTGCTCGAGCACCACCAGCATGACGGCAATGGCGCGGAGACCTTCGATATCGGGGCGGAACTTGCGATCGGAACAAACGGATGATGCTGGTGGCGCAGTTTGCACCGGGACAACCATGCGGAACTCCATACCATGGGCTATGTGCGGAACGGTCAACGCGGAGGGCGCAACCGGCCACCAAGGGTAGTAGGGTTACGCGGCTGTCTCCATGCGGGTTCGGCAGTGTTCCATGCAGGTTCGGCCATGTTACTGGCAGAACTGCCCCAAACGAGTCAGTATGGTGACGCCATAATGACGTATGCACACCGTTTGCTCGACTAATGGGCTGTATGGCTTTGGCGCATAGTGGCGCACTGCTGTTGCCCTGTGTCTGGACCCGGCAATAAGCTCGAGTTTCTGGAATGTGTGCCGAGGTGCCCGGCGAACTGTTTCGCGACATTCCAGCCGGGTGGCAAGGTACTCACCGCCAACGAGGGCGTGTGAGCAGTGACATCCAGAGGAGGATGTACGGGCGTGAGCAACACCCAGAAGCAGATTCATGACGAAATCTCGGACTGGCTCGGTGATATCGTGGCGCTGGAGGGACACGTCGAGGAGGCGATGGACCACCAGTTGAAGCTGGAGACAACCCCCGAGTTGTCATCGGCGGTCAAGCGGTTCCACGATTCGGTGCGTGACAGCAAGCAGCGCGCAGTGAAGTACCAGGAAGACTACGGCTCCACCGCCGGGAACCCGGTAATCAAGGCTGGTGGTGAACTGCTCGGCAAGGCGGCTGGCCTGATCGACCGCGTGCGGAACGATTCGATTTCGAAGGCGCTGCGCGACGACTACACCGCCTTCAACCACCTGGCGATCTCGTACACGATGCTGCACACCTCGGCCATGGCGTTCGACGACGCCGAAACGGCAGCATTCGCTGAAGAGGGCCTGCGGACCTATGCCCGGCTGGTGCAGGAAATCAATCATGAGATTCCGGCAGCTGTCGTGTTCGACCTCGAGGCTGGCGAGCATGCGCCGGTGATCGCGCCGAATGTGGTGGAGGATTGCCGGGCCACGATCGATGCGGTCTGGAAGCAGGAAAACCCCTGATCCATTCGTAGAAGTAACGCAAATGAAAACGCCCGGGAGTTTATCTCCCGGGCGTTTTCATTTGTGTGGACGAGGGTGAGGGATTATCCGTCGGCGACGATGGCCAGGTCGACGCTCTCGCGGCGTTCGGCCGGGGTCACGCGGAAGTGATCCATCGTCAGACACTCGGTCGGACACCAGTCGACGCAGAGACCGCAGCGAATGCAGGATCGCTCGTCGATTACCATCGCGGCGGCAAACGGACCGAGTTCGGCCCGCGCCAGCTCGGCGAGTTCCACATCGTTGTCGATGCTGTAGATGCGGTCCGGCGAGATCATCTCGATGCACTGGTGCGGACAGACATCACCGCAGGAGTTGCAGAGGATGCAGCGGTTGCCGTCGATGAAGATGTTGAGCTGGCACTGGAGGCAGCGCTTGGCTTCCTCGAACCCAATCGCCTTGGTGTAACCGATTTCGGTTTCGAGGGTGTTGTCCATGGTGCCCATGCCGCGGAGGTCGGTCGGCAGCATCGGCATGCCCTGGCGCCCAACCCCAGCGTAATCGTCACCCCAGACCAGCCGGCGGCTCATCGCCGTCATCGACCACTCGGCCACGCCTTCGGAAAGGAGCGGGTTCGGGGTCGAGACATACTCGGTTGGGACGCGGGTGAGTTCCATCTCCTTGAGCTTCGGCTGAGCGCCGCGCAGCTCCGTGTCGATCATTTCGGCAACGCGCTTGCCTTCCCCGATCGAGGAGATGAAGTTTGTCGGGTTGATGACGTAGTCACCAGCCGCCCAGATGTTGTCGTACTGGGTCTTCAGGTTCTCGTTGAGCAGCGGCACGCCCCGGCGGTCGGTCTTGAATTCGACGCCTTCGAGGAAGCGGTTGTCCTGCTTCTGGCCGATTGCGGTGATCACCATGTCGCATTCGATCAGGAACTCGGAGCCTGGCACCGGCATCGGGCGGCGACGGCCGGAGGCGTCGGGCTCACCCAGTTCGTTGCGCTGCATCTCGATGGCGATCACGTTGCCATCGTTGTCACCCAGCACGCGGACCGGCGTGACCATGAACATGATCTCGACGCCCTCGATTTCGGCCTCTTCGAGTTCGAGTTCCTCGACCGGAATTTCGTTGACCGTTCGGCGATAGGTCATCACCGATCGTTCCGCACCGAGGCGGAGGACGGTGCGCACGCAGTCCATCGAGGTGAAACCACCGCCGACGGTGACGACGCGCTTGCCGACCCAGACGTCCTTCTGGCCCAGGGCCGAGTCCTCGAGGAACTGGAGTCCGGATACGACGCCCTTGAGATCCTCACCGGGCACGCCCATAGTCGACGCGGTCTGGCAACCAGCGGCCAGCACGACGGCATCGTTGTCGCGGGCGAGGTCGGCCAGGAAGACATCCTTCCCGACCTCCGTGTTGTAGTGGATGCGCACGCCGAGGTCGGTGATCTGCGAAACCTCTTCGGCGATCACGTCACGGGGGAGCCGCCATTCCGGCACGCCCGTCCACATAACGCCGCCGGGCACCGGGAAGCGCTCGTAGATATCGACCGAGTACCCCTTGCGGGCGAGCTGGCGAGCGGTGGTCAGGCCACAGACGCCGGCGCCGACGATGGCGACCGACTTGCCGTTGGGGGGCGGCGGGGATTCGCGCCGGGTTTCACCGCGGTAATCGGCGGCCACCCGCTTGAGGTAGCAGATACCGATCGGGGCGTCGACTTCCTTGCGGCGGCAGGCGTCTTCGCAGGGTCGGGCGCACATGCGACCCAGGCAGCCCGGGAAGACGTTGTGCTCGCGATTGAGTTCGTAGGAATCGCTGTAGCGCCCGTCGGCAATCAGGGCGATGTAGCGGGAGATGTCGGTGTGCGACGGGCAGGCCGTCATGCACGGAATGTTGTCGGAGAACCACTGCGGATCACCGGTGTAGACCGGATACCGCTTGCCCGACCGAATGGTGAATGGCGAGAAGAATGACGCATCGACGAAGGCGAGCAGCCGGATGCGGCGGCTGTTCTCCACATCGATCTGGTCGTATCCCTGGCCGGCAATCCCGAGCGACTGCAGTTCCGTCGTGGTCATGCCGACTTCGGCGCCATCCATCGCCCGGAATCGATCGGCGGGCGCGCCACACGACGGGCATTCGTCGGGCGGGGCCGCTCCCTCATGAATCCAGCCACAGACTTTACATCGGAACATGCGCTGATCTCCGCTCGATGCCGGGAAAGCGTCGAAGACGCCGCTGGCGAAACAGGAACGATTCGCAGGTGGCAGTTCTCCGCACGCGTGCAGACATCGGAAGTATACGCCGCTCCTCCCATCCTGCGTACGGTGCGTGCCTCTGGAACGGCGCATGCCTGCCCGGTTGATGAGGCTCGGAGGAATGCATGTGAAATGGCCAGGGAGGATTGTCGTATCGCCGGTTTCGCTCTGTATGATGGGGGCCTGTCCACAGGATTTCGGTCCGGGCAAGGATCATGAGCGAGTCGCGGTTGCCAGCAGGGGCCGAAGAATCACGGTGGGATTCGCCGCCGCGCCCTTTCACGCCCCGGACGCGCCTGTTTGGCCGAGACAGCGAACTCGATCAGCTCGAACGGCTACTGGCCGTGCCTGAGTGTCGGTTGGTGACGATTACCGGCCCGGGAGGGGTCGGGAAGACCCGGCTGGCGCTGGCCCTGGCCGAACGCCCCGCCTTCGCCGACCGCTCGGGGTTCGTGGAACTGGCCGAGGTCGAAGATTCCGCGCTGATCGCGCCCACCATCCTGCGCGCGCTGGGGCTGGAAGCCCTGCCCGGGCAGGCGGTCGAGGAGGTGGTCGTTGCCAGTCTCGCCGACCGTGGGCTGTTGCTTGTGCTCGACAACCTGGAGCATCTGTCTGCTGGAAGGACTGTCGCCAGCCTGCTCGCTCGCTGCGCCGGGTTGCAGATCCTGACGACCAGCCGGATACCGCTCGGTGTCTCCGGCGAGCAGCGTTTTCCCCTGGCGCCATTCCAGGTTTCCGGTCCCGGCGCGAGTCTGGCCGCCAGTGATGCCGCCGTCCAGCTCTTCGTCGATCGTGTCCGGCTGGTCCTGCCGTCATTTCAGGTGGGGACAGGCACGGTGGAGGATATTCGCTCCATTTGCCTGCACCTCGATGGCATGCCGCTCGCGATCGAGCTGGCGGCCGCCCATTGCCGACAACTGGCGCCGCACGCTCTGGCCGAGCGGTTGCGCCTGCGTCCACTGATTACGGCGGCCGGGCCGGTGGATGCACCGAGTCGGCAGCAGACGATGCAGGCGGCAGTGACGTGGAGCGTGAACCTGCTCGAGCCGCAGGTGGCCCGGTTCTGGCGGGCACTTGGGGTGTTCGAGGGTGGGTTCACGCTGGAGGCGGCGGAAGCGGTCGCTACCGCGATCGACCTGCCGACCGCCGAGGTGGGTGTGGTCCTCGATCAGCTGGAGACGCACGACCTGGTGCGGCTGGGCACCAACGGACTGGGCGAGCCACGCTACCAGATGTTGCGTGTGACTCGAGAAGTCGCGCTCGATGCCCTGCAGGCAGATCCGGCCTGCGCGGCAGTGATCGAGGCGCATGCCGCTGCGTTCGGACGCTTTTGCGCTAACGCCCAGCCTGGCCTGACCGGCACCGAAGGGATGTCCTGGTTCACGCGGGTCGAGGCCGAGATGGCCAACATCCGCGCCACGCTCAATCGCGACCTCGCGGCGGGCAACACGGTCCGACCCCTGGCGATGGCCGCCGACCTGCACTGGTTCTGGACCGAGCCGGGCTACCTGCGGGAGGGGCTCGACTGGCTGACGCTGTTACTGGATCGGGCCGGTGAAGATGCTCCAGCGGCGGCGCGGATGGCGGCGCTGACGGCGGCAAGTTCGGTTGCCGACTGGCTTGACGATCAACAGGGATCGCTGGAGTTCGCCACGCAGGCGCTCGAACTCGCGCGGGAGGTCGGGGACCGGATGGCGGAAATGCAGGCCATGCTGCACATCGCCAATACATACCTGGACCTCGAGCAACTCACCAACGCGGAGCCGTTCCTGCAGCAGGGCCACGAACTGGCTCGCCAATTGCGGGACGGATGGTATTTGCCGGCGTTTTCCAATCTCCGCGCCATCGCGGCAGCCATCCGCGAAGACTGGACAGGGGCGGCAGCCTGGCATCGGGCAGCCATATCCGGCTGGCGGTCAAGCGGCTTCGAGAGTCACCTGCAGATCGCCGAAACCGGACTGGCGGTCGTGCTGGTCGCGATGGGCGACATCGATGAAGGCAGCGCCATTCTCCGCAGTCGTTTTGCCATGATGGACCGCGTGGAGATCACCACTGACGCGACCATGGCGCTGGCTGGCGCGGCAATCATCGCCAGCGAGGTGGGGATGCCGATTGTGG
>JAEZJB010000333.1 GCA_023415845.1 Chloroflexota bacterium
TGGGACGGAGGACGTGGGTGCGGAGGATGTCGCCACGATCGAAGGCTGCCTGGAGGTCGGCGAGCGAGACACCGGAGAGGCGTTGCCCGAGCGCCCAGAGCGCACCGGGAACATCCTGCGACTGGACAGCACCCTGCCAGGCGACCAGGTCGGCAACGGAGGTGGCTGGCGGCCCGATCAGGTGCTGGTTGGTGAGCCGATTGGGAATCATGTCGGGCAGTTGCATGAATTGAGTGTAGCTGGAAACAGGGACAAGATATGGCCTCGAATCGCACCTGCCTGCGGGAGAGTGATCAGGCGGGATGAGAGCCACGGTTGGAGGACAAGCCCATACGCCGACCAATCAGAGGAGACCAGGCGAACGGCGGGAGGTCGGCAGGGACTTGCGTTCTGGTTTCGGCGCGATCGGGGATTGAGGAATAGCCGCCGCACCGCCCGGGAAGCGCCTCGCCAACCGGGTATGACCGGTAGGGCGGTCCGGTACGTTGGGCCAACCTACCGGCTATGTGTGCCCGCGAGAATCAGCCGCAGACAGGATATTGGTCGATCAGCCACATGTCGCGTTCGTCGCTCCACATAAAGATGATCGTGAAGCAGCCTGGTTGGGTGAGCCGTGGATCGTGACCAATCAACGGGTCGGGTGTGCCGTCGTAATCCACGTCGTAGATCAGATTGGAGAATTCGGTGAGTCGAGTTCCGTCTGGACTGAAGCTGGTGTAGCCAGTGACAACGAAATGAGGTTCCGGCATCCACGTATTTTCAGGATCCTGGTCGACCGTTCTCGCGATGCGAATGACATTCTCGGGAGCATCGGTTGAGGAAATCATCGGACCTGAGCCCAATGGCCAGAAGATGAAGTCCGGATCGACGGGATCGCCAGGGCCGTTTGCTTCGAGGTCGGTCAGGACCGCGCGCAGGTCGTCCTCACTGGTTAGTGGGGGCAGGGCGGCCAGGATGGACTGCTGAAGCAGAACCGGGTGCCACGTGGCCCACACCTGGAAATAGCTGTTCGCTTCAATGCAGGCCTCAAACATGTGGAAGGTAGCGGTAACCGCCGCCAGCGTCTCCATGTCTGCAAACTCATCCGGCCGGATGGCGTCGGGGGCGATATCCGGCGTGGCCAGGTACAGGGTGCTGCTGACCGTACCTGCTGACGGTATTTCTCGTACAGGCGTGGACTCCGCGGATGTTCGACCTTCGTTCGTTGCCCACGGGTCGCGGACGATGGCCACTACCTCATCCACCGTAAGCGGCGTGATCGTGCATTGGTCGGCGGTGGCGGGGGCGAGCAGGTCGACATCGGCTTCGGCGGCTGGAGTCGAGTCGTCTTGATTGAAGGCGCCGAAGGGGATGGTGGACGGTTCCTCCGGTGGTGCGGAGCGGAAGCTGTCGGCGGCTCGCCAGGCGCCGGCAAACAGGACGGCGAGGACGATGGCGGCCAGGAGAACGTTACTGGCGAACCGGACCGGACGCGCGTTGGCGGCGGCAAAGACCTTGCTGGAGCCAGTCCAGGGTGCGTTACCGGACACTGATCCAGCCAGGTTGCGGGTGACAGATGGTGACGCGTCGAGACGATGCGTGTGCATGAACTCCTCCCAGGTGGGTGGCAACGAACGGTGAAATGGAGCGATACCTGCAGCCGGGGCCAGGTCATGAAGCTGGCGGGCGGCGGCGGTTGCCTCCTGCAGGGGGGCGTCCGAGGCGGTGATGGGCGGGGTCGACCGGCCACTCACCACGGCATCGAGCCACTGGTTGAAGATCGAGAGGTGCGTGCGGTTCATAGTGCATCTCCGGAGATGACGGCGCGGAGCGTGGCGTAGGCCCGAAACTGGGCAGATTTGACGGCGGAAATGGACATGCCAAGCGCCTGGCCGATCTCCTCGCCGGTGAGCCCGGCCAGCCGGAGTTCGACGATTGCCTGTTGGCGGTCCGGCAGGTGATCCAGCCAGCGGCGGACCCGGCCGGCATCGTCCTGCATCAGGGCATGCTCTTCGGGTGTGAGATCGGTGGAGACGAGCGTGGTCCCCAGGGGATCGTTGCCTGATGGTTGATCGAGTGACATGGTCGGGCGAGCCCGTCGGTGATGGTCGACGACCACGTTGTGGGCGATGGAAAAGAGCCAGGAGCGAAAGGTAGAGCCCTGGCGGTTGGGGTCGGGCCGGAAGCGGGGGAGTGCCGCCACGGCACGAATGAAGATGCTGCTGGTGGCGTCGGCGGCGACCTCGGGGTGACCGAGGTGGCGCAGGCAGTAGTGGTAGACGATGGGGTAGTAGCGCTCGTACAGCGGAGCAAAGGCACGCAGGTCGTGCTGCGCGGAGATCACGTGAGCGAGGTCGCCGCCGTGACTCGATTGTTCATCCGCCTCGTCGGCAGGTATGCCTTCGGCGCTCCGCCGCATTGCCATGGTCATGGTCTTCTCCACAATTTCCCGCTGCTGTTGTTGTAAACGTAGATCGGCGCCGGGAGTTGTGGTGGAGTCGCTGGTGGGGTCGATGCGACCTCAGCGCGAGAGAAGGGCTCCTGTTGTCCAGCGGGTCGACATTGAGTCGACCCCTACGATTGGGATGCGGTTCGCTGGTCATGCCTTGCCATGTGAGGGTGGTCATGGTGGTTGCGGCTTGCAGGCAAGATTGAGATGCGCGCTGCTTAGGGTCTCGGGACCTGAAGTCTTCTTACCTGCAACTGTCGTCCATTGCATGGGCTGGTACACAGCTGCTCATCTGAAAGAGCATGAATTGATTGGCAATCAGATATTACGATGTCGTACTATCCGACCACGTACTATCTGTCACCTCAACGTTCTTTTCAGGAGTTGTTTCGTGTATCGACTTACCGCACTGTCGCTCAAACAGCGATCGGTCGTCATTTTGCTGACGATCCTGGTCGCGGTGGGCGGCATGCTGGCGATTACCAGACTGAAGAGCGAACTGCTCCCCAATCTGGAGTTGCCGATTGTGACCGTGATCACCACGTACCCGGGTGCGGGGCCGGGTGATGTCGATGTGCAAGTGTCGGACCCGATTTCGCAGGCCGTCGCCGGCGTGCCGGGCATTGCCGACATCCAGACCACCTCGTCCGAGGGATTCTCGGTGGTGGTCGCCCAGTTCGATTTCGGCGCGGACATGACCGCCCGCCAGGACGAAGTCAGCCGGGCGGTGCAGAGCGTGACGCTGCCGACCGGAGCGCAACAACCGGCGGTGGAGCGTGTTTCGCTGCAGCAATTCCCGATTATCCAGGTCGCACTGTCGTCCGAATCGCACTCGCTGAGTGAACTGCGCCAGATCGCCCAGACGCAATACGCCCCGACCATTGCCTCGGCTGATGGCGTGAACCGGGTAGAGGTGATCGGCGGTACGGACGACCAACTGGTGATTGCCCTGGACCCGGTGGCAATGGCGGAGGCGAGTGTTTCGTCCCAGCAGGTGCAATCCGTGCTGCAGGCGAACAACGTCTCCTTCCCGGTCGGCGCAATCACTGGTGAAAGCGGGACACTGCCGGTGCGGGTGGCGGGCCAGATCACGACCACGGAGCAACTGCAGGCGCTGATCGTGGGAGTGAACGATGAAGGCCAACCCATCACGCTGGGCGACGTGGCAACCATCGAGGTAGCGGAGGCGGTGGGATCCGGCATCTCGCTGATGAATGGTGAGCCGAGCATCTCCCTCGACATCTACATGAGCCAGGGAGCCAACACGGTTGACACCGCGACGGCGGCACGCGACAGGCTGGACGAGGTCAACGAATCACTCGGTGCGTCCGGCCAGGCGGTCACGGCCGACATCATCTTCGACCAGTCGATCTACATCGAAGACTCGATCAGCACCCTGGTGAAGGAAGCCGTGCTGGGGGCGGTGTTCGCGATTCTGGTGATCCTCGTCTTCCTGATGAGCGTGCGGTCGACGCTGGTGACGGCGATTTCGATTCCGCTCTCGATGCTGGTGGCATTCCTGCTGCTGTGGTGGCAGGGGATTTCGCTCAACATCATGACGCTGGGTGGCCTGGCGGTCGCCGTGGGCCGAGTGGTCGATGACTCGATTGTGGTGCTTGAATCGATCTACCGGCACGTGCAAAAGGGTGAAGACACCAAGACCGCGACACTTGAAGGCACCAAGGAGGTGGCACTCGCCATTACGGCGTCGACCCTGACGACCGTGGCGGTGTTCCTGCCGCTGGCTCTGGTGAGCGGCCTGATCGGTGAGATTTTCCGGCCATTCGCGTTGACTGTGACCTTCGCGCTGCTGGCATCTTTGCTGGTGTCGCTCACCATCGTGCCGGTCCTCTCCAGCTACTTCATCAACAGAGGCAAGGTGCGCCCGGTCAGTGACAACGGGACAGTGCTGACGCGTGCCTACGAGCCGGTGTTGCGGTGGGCGCTCAACCGGCCGGTCTGGACCCTGGTGATTGCCACGGTGCTGCTGGTGGGCTCTGTGCTGCTGACGCCATTCATCGGCACATCGTTCATTCCGAGCATGGGGGAGAAGAGCGCGACGATCACCGTCGAACTCCCGGCAGGTGCTTCGCAGGACATGACGATCGAGGAAGCCAGCGCGCTCGAGGCGGTCGTGCGGTCGAACGCCGATGTGGAGACGGTCCAAATTCAGGTCGGCGGCGAGGGCCTCGCGGCAGCGTTCACCGGTGCTTCCAACAGCCAGGCGACGATGACGGTGGTGTTTGACGACAGCGTCAACATGACCAGGACTCTCGAAAACCTGCGGACCGCGCTGACGGATGCCGCTGGTGACGATGTCGCCGTGACGGTGGAAGACTCGGCGGCGGCCGGCACTGGTGGCAGCAATGTCCAACTGGTGGTCACTGGTGAGGACTATGCCCTCGTCAGTGAGGTTGCCAACCAGCTCACGGCTGAAGTCGAAGGGGTCGAAAACGTCGTCAATGTGACGAACGACGTGGTCGCTGCCAAGCCGGAACTGGTCGTCACGGTCGATCCAGAGGCGGCAGCCCTGGCGGGAACCTCCCCAGCGCAGGTGGCCGGGCAGGTCAACGAAGCCCTGGCCGGTGTGCAGGGTGGCACGTTGACGATCGACGGCCAGACGTTGCCTGTGGTACTGGTGCTGACGGGCGCCACCGATGCCGAAGCGCTGGCGAACCTGCCGGTGGCAGGCAACGGGACGGTGGTGCTTGGTGACGTAGCCACGATCGAGCAGCAGGATGGTCCCACCCAGGTCAACCGGGTCAACGGTGACCGGTCAGCGACGGTTTCCGGCGTGATCACCTCGGAGGAAACCGGAGGTGTGATCACCCGGGTCAACGAAATCGTGGCCGACTTCGATGTGCCCGAAGGGGTGACGGTCAGCCAGGGCGGAATTGCGCAGGACCAGGGTGACGCGTTCACCAGCATGGCGTTTGCGATTCTGTTCGCGATCGCGGCGGTGTACATCGTGATGGTGGCGAGCTTCGGATCGCTGACGACGCCGTTCGTGATCCTCTTCAGCCTGCCGCTGGCGATCATCGGCGTGTTGGTCGCGCTCTTTATCAGTGGCAAGACGATTGGCCTGCCAGCCATGATCGGCGTCCTGATGCTGGTCGGCATCGTGGTGACGAATGCGATCGTATTGCTGGAGTATGTGATCGAGCTGCGGCATCGCGGCCATGACCTGAAGGATGCGATCATTGAAGGTGGCAAGACACGCCTGCGGCCGATCCTGATGACGGCGATCGCCACGATCCTGGCGCTGACGCCACTGGCGTTGAGCACCGAGAGTGGAGCACTGATTGCAGCCGACCTGGCGGTGGTCGTGATCGGTGGCCTGCTGAGCTCGACGCTGCTGACATTGCTGGTGGTGCCGGTGATCTACGAATTGATTGCTCGCTGGCAGGACAAGCGTGGTCGGGGCAAGCCAGCTACGGTTCCGGCCAGGGAGCAGGATGCCGTGGTGGCCGAAGGTGCGCCGGTGGCCTGACGCCGGGCGCCAATGGATCCGGGAGCGACCTCGGCAGTTTGACGATTTGAATCCTGACCCGGTCGCGATGGCAGCGGCCGGGTCTCGCACAGGAGGGTCCGGAATGGAACGGACCAACGACAGCCAGCGGATCGAACTGGTCAGGACGATGCGGGAGACTACCGATGAGATGGGCCGAACGGCCATCGCCGCACAGACCAGAATCCTGCGGCAGCACGGATTGACCGTCCTGCAGGCGCTGGTGTTGCGGGCGGTCGCCTGCGAGGACAGAGCACTCGACATGGCTCGCATTGCGGAGCTGACGGCGCTTCCCCCCAGCACCCTGACGAGCGTGACCGACCGGCTCGAGGAGCGCGGGCTCGCGCACCGGCAGTCACATCCGGTCGACCGCCGGAAGGTCACCGTCGTGGTCACGCCTGACGGGCGCGCACTGATCGGTGAACTTGAACGACTGAGCGACCAGTTGATGCTGGAATTGATCGCCGACATTCCGGTGGAAGATGTGCAGACGACGATTGAGGTGGCGAAGCGGATCACCGCGACGTTGGCAACCGTCGACCTGGATGCGTTCGCCGCCGCCCATGTGAAGCCATAAGCCAGGGGTCGTCAGGTTGGGGCGATGGTGGCGCCGAGCTGCCGGGCGACGTGGGCCAGTTTATGCGGGTTTCGGCTGAACCAGAGATGGGTAATCGCACCGTTCGACGTGCTCCACTGCACGACGCTGGAGATGCTGTTCGCTCGCCAGAGGATCAATCCCGGTTCGCCATTGAGCTGCGCAGGTGTCACGCGCGTTGACTCGCCGCCGAAGCGGCGAACGATGCCCGCGAGGCCGCGCGAAACGCGATCACGGCCGTGGATCGGATTGCGGGCGGCGGTACGGTGCGGTCCGCCATCGCTCAGCCAGACCACGTCTTCGGCCAGGATCGTGACGAGATCCGGCACGCTGGCGGTGGAAAGTGCCGCCAGAAAGCGCCGGGAGAGATCGGGTTCGGGCCGCTGGGCCGGCAAGGCGTTCATGCCGTCGAGCTGCAGGCGAGCGCGCCGGAAGAGTTGCCGACAGGACGCGGCGGTGCGGCCGAGATGGTCGGCGATCTCATCGAAGCCGAGGCCGAGACTTTCGCGCAGCACATAGACGATGCGCTGGTCGGGGGTGAGGTGGTCGAGCAGCGTCAACAGCGCCATCGAGACGGCTTCCTGGCGCTCGATGGTCAGCGAGGGGTCGGACGCATCTTCGGCGGTAAGGATGGGTTCGGGAAGCCAGGGACCAACGTACTCC
>JAEZJB010000384.1 GCA_023415845.1 Chloroflexota bacterium
GACACCGTACCTGACCACGGGCATCCTGCTCGACGGCGAGTGGCGGGTGCTCGCCCACGCCAATTTCGGGCAGGTGGCCACCGAAGACGCTGCCTGAGCGAAGGTGCCAGGGGAAGCGCTTGCCAGACGATTCTCGCCGTGTATCGTCTCCTGATACGCGTGTCGTGCCCAGCCCGGAGATGAACCGTGACCGATCAACGCAGCCGAAGTGAGACGTTCTTTCGCGAAGGCGGCGTTGCGGGGTTCCAGCACCGGGCCTTTACCAAGGCGATGGGTTTCGACGATGTGGACATGGATCGCCCGGTCATCGGTATCTGCAATACCTGGAGCGAACTCAATAACTGCAACGGCAACCTGAAGGAACTGGCCGAGGCCGTCAAGCGCGGGGTCTGGCAGGCGGGCGGCTTTCCGCTCGAGTTCCCCACCATTTCGCTTGGCGAAATCTTCCTCTCGCCCACCTCGATGCTCTACCGCAACCTCGCGGCGATGGACACCGAAGAGATGATCCGGGCCCAGCCGCTGGATGGGGTGGTGCTGCTCGTCAACTGCGACAAGACCACCCCGGCCGCCCTGATGGGTGCCGCCAGTGCCGATCTCCCCACCATGGTCGTTTCCGGTGGCCCGATGCTCAACGGGCATTTCAACGGGGAAATCCTCGGGGCCTGCACCGATTGCCGCCGGCTCACCACCGAGTTCCGGGCCGGGAACCTCGACCAGCAGACCTACACCGACATCGAGGACGGCATCGTCCGCTCGGCCGGGCACTGCATGGTGATGGGCACCGCCTCAACCATGAACTCCCTCACCGAGGCACTCGGCATCGCCCTGCCCGGCAATGGGGCCATTCCGGCCCCCGATTCCCGCCGCCTCCGGCTCGCCACCGAAACCGGTCGCCGGATCGTCGGGTTGGTCAGAGAGGGCGTCCGCCCCTCGCAGATCATGACGCGGGAGGCATTCGAGAACGCCATTGTGCTGCTCAACGCGCTGGGCGGATCGACCAACGCGGTCGTGCACCTGCCCGCCATCGCCGGTCGCCTCGGAATCGACCTGCCGCTCGACCTGTTCAATGACATCAGTGCCCGCACCCCGGTCATCGCCAACCTCCGGCCGGCCGGCAGGTACCAGATGGAGGACCTGTTTTACGCGGGCGGCATTCCGGCGGTGTTGAAGCACCTGCTGCCGCTGCTCCACGGAGAGGCGCTGACGGTCACCGGCCAGACACTGGCCGAGAACGTCGCCAATGCCCGGGCCGTCGACGAGGAGATCATCCGGCCGCTGACCAACCCTCTCCAGCCGAACGGCGGCACCACGGTGCTCTACGGCAACCTGGCTCCGGACGGCGCCGTCATCAAGCACGCCGCCGCGTCCCCAGCGCTGCTCAACCATCGCGGCCGGGCGGTCGTCTTCCGCGATATGGACGATCTGCGCGCCCGCCTCGACGATCCCGATCTCGATGTGACCCCGAACGATGTGCTGGTGCTGCAGGGGGTGGGGCCGATCGGTGGGCAGGGCATGCCCGAGGTCGGGAACTTCCCGATTCCGCAGAAGTTGCTCAGGCAGGGTGTCCGCGACATGGTCCGCATCTCCGATGCCCGGATGAGCGGGACCGCCTACGGCACCATCGTGCTGCACGTCGCGCCGGAAAGCGCGATCGGCGGCCCATTGGCGCTGGTGCAGGACGGCGACACGATCGAACTCGATGTCGCCAACCGGCGGCTGCACCTCGATATCCCGGAGGCCGAGCTGGATCGGCGCTGGGCAGCCTGGCGGGCACCGGCCCCGGCGTACACACGCGGGTACGGCAGGCTCTATCTCGAGCACGTCATGCAGGCGCCCGCAGGCTGCGATTTCGACTTCCTGCGCGGCGCCGACCCGGTCCACGCCACCGAACAGCCCAAGTTCTAGCCACTAAGCGTCATCCGTGATCCGAATGCAGGACGATTTCAGGCCCGGCTTTGGTCCCGAGAAGTGCGACATTTGGCTCGGTGACTACATACATTGCCGGAGCCATGGACGCGATGTGCGGTGACGGCAACAGCTTGGGGTGAGCCGATGTCCGATGACCTCGTGACCGAGTTTCTGCCCATTCTCGGGAGATCGCTTGAACGCGGGTTCAATGTGTTCGACGTGATGCATCACGGCACGCATGAGAAGCAACTATCCAACATCTTCGCCTGGCTGCTGGACGTTGGCGGCAGCCACAACCTGGACGACGGGTTCCTCAACATCTTCGTTGATGAGGTCAATGCCGCCTCCCCGTCTGCACCGGTTCCACATGAGCGCTATCGCGTGCGGCAGGAGGTGAACACCGGCCTGGGCCTCGACGATGTGGACATTGCCGACCTGGTGCTCGAAGGGGAGTCCGCCGTCATCGTCGTCGAAAACTACTTCACCTCCGATGGGCATGGGCACAGCTACGAGCGGTACCTGGAATTCGGGCGAC
The DNA here is from genome assembly GCA_023415845.1 of Chloroflexota bacterium. Classification (GTDB taxonomy): domain Bacteria; phylum Chloroflexota; class Chloroflexia; order Thermomicrobiales; family UBA6265; genus JACCYX01. The sequence continues at coordinate 2,444 of JAEZJB010000384.1, forward strand.
GCGAAAATCGGCAGGCTGTCGTCGTCCTGCTCTGCCGGGAAGAAAATCGAGCCCGCCAGGCCCAGGGCTGGGAGGACGCCGCAGTGCTGACCTATGGCCCGCTGATCGCTCGTTTTGCCGGGGCGGTTGATGGCGATGCGACGTATCAGCGAAAGAATTCCGAGGCATACGCGTTTATCCAGCAACTGCAACGGAAATTCGTGAGGGAGAAGGGTCTGGTGAGCGAGCAGGATGTAATCAGGTTCCTGACGGCCATGTGTGACACGGGGGAAGTCAGGCGGTTTGGAGAGTCTCCCCGCGAGAAGGCAGCTGAGAGGTTCGCAAGTGATCTCGCGGTACAGGCCAGAGAACGATTTGACGAAGGACTTGAAGTTCTGCGCCGAGTCAAGGGACTTCTTCGCGACTATGCCGCTGGTCCGCTCAGCGAGCAGCTCAATGCCAGCCTTGTTGGTCAGCGTGTCCAGACCGTGCGCGCACCATATGCCGGCATTTACCAGTGGACGATCATTCTTGATGTCATGGGCGAAGGAGACGTAATAGCCGCCACCATTCAACTGAAGTTTGGGCCGAGCGCCTGGTTCGCCAACGAACAGGACGCCCACTGGAAGCGGACGATCGATCCTGTTCTGGCGGATTACTCCTGCGTCTTTGTTACCCATGTGGAGGCAGGCGTCATTCGTCAATCGACGGTCACGCTGCAGGAC
>JAEZJB010000009.1 GCA_023415845.1 Chloroflexota bacterium
TGGTGGGAACCGCGGACGAATACTGAAGGCGCCGTTGTGATTCTGGTCCGCCGTGGATTTCGATCAGCACCGGGAATGGGCCATCACCCTCCGGTTTGAACAGGAAGCCCGGGATTTCGCGGCCATCGAACGTCGGGAAACTGACCAGTTCCGGGGTTGAAGTGACTGGGCGCCGGTCTGGCTCTTCACCACCGATCGTTCGGAAATTGCCGTCGTTTTCTGCGACAACAATCACCGACGGATCCTCGGCGGTGGAGAATCCGAAGACCACTAGCGAAGAGTTGCTGGACCAGGTGAAGCGGTCAACAGTGCCGTCAGGAAGGTTGTTAAGCTGGATTTTCTGCGTACGTTCGCCGGTACTTTGGATTTCTACTCGTGACCATCCTCCATCGTTGATGGCGACAATGAAGCGGGTTCCGTCAGGTGAAATCCGGAAAGATTCAACGTCTCGATCGGGCACATCAAGGACCGTTCGGCGACTTCCGATGCTAATTTCAATCGCATCCAGGCGGACGAACTCGGTTCCTTCGTTGGTGAGGAACCAGACTTCGCGATCGTCAGGACGGAAGGAGGCCCCAAGAATCCAGGCCTCTCCCTCGTGTGGCGTCAGATTCCGGCTTTCTCTCCTCGCCCGGTTCACCAGCCAGACATCGGCGTCGAGGTTGGCGTTCGTGCGGATGACCAAAACGGCGCTGCCATCGCTGCTGACCGCAACTGGAGCAGCGGTCCCGGCGTCCTCCATCAGCAGATCGATGTCACCGGTCTGAAGGTCGATGGCGACGATGTCGAACGTTGATTCATCGCGAGCGTTGGATTTGACGATCACCGTCCGGCCGTCGGGGGTGATCGGTCCTGGCTCGTGCATGGCGTCAAGCCGGTTGGTGAGGTTCGTCGGATTGGTATCGCCCGGTGCGAGCCGCCAGACCTGCTGACGCTCATCGCCGCCGGTGTCCATGCCAAATACGACAACGCCATCCCGGGTTCCACTCAGGCTGAGGATCCGCTCGCTGAACGAGGTGACGGGCGTGACGCTCCCGGACGGCAGGTCGAGCCACGAAAGTTGTGGCACTCCACTGCGATCATCGAGAATGGCCACCGTATCCGGACCGACGAATACTGGCTGGCTGTATGAGGGCCGGTCGAAGTACGCCGCTGCACGTGCTCTCAAGGTCTCCGGGTCAAATGTCACGCTAACCTCCCTTATCCTCCCGATCCACGGCGATGTGCCCTGGTCGGACCTGATTTTCCTTCGCCGCCATGGCGGCTACACGCGGAGCTCGATGTCCATGCCGCATTTTCGTCCGATTCTGGTCGTTGTCACGGCCCTCCTGCTCGGTGTAGCTCCGGTCATGGCCCAGATGGACCCCGACGTGCTGGCGGGCATCGAGGCTGAGATGCAGGACATACGGGAACTCGAGCTGAAGGATCCGATCAATGTCGCGACGATCTCGCAGGCGGATTACAGCAGCCAGGCAGTCGACGATCTGGACGTCGACTACCCGCCCGACGAACGGGCCCAGGACACGCGAATCCTGGTGGCGTTCGGCCTGCTTCCGCCCGACCAGGACCTCGGAGAAGCGTACGTCGAGCTGCTCGGCGGCAGCGTGGCGGGCTATTACGACCCCTACACCGGAGAGATGGTGATCGTTTCGTTGGGGGCCAGCGACGAATTCGGGGCGTTCGATCAGGTGACGTATGCCCACGAGACGGTTCACGCGCTGCAGGACCAGAACTTCGATCTGGCTGCGCTCCTTGACTCCGAGCAGGCAATGACGACGGACGAGTCGCTGGCGCTGCGGGCCCTCGTGGAAGGCGATGCGACCGTCGCGGAACTCGACTTTCTCCTGTCGGATCCGACCCTCGCCCGGGAATACCTGGCCGAGGTGCAGGACATGGATCTCGACGCTGGCATGCTCGATGACCTGCCGCCATTCCTGGTTGGAACCCTGATGTTTCCATACGACCAGGGCTACGAGTTCGTGCAGTTCCTCTATGACGAAGGTGGCTGGGATCTGATCAACGCTGCCTACGACGATCTCCCCGCTTCATCGGAGCAGGTGCTGCATCCCGAAAAGTACCTGGCGGGAGAGTTGCCGATAGCGGTGGAAGTTGCTGACCACTCGTCGCTGCTGGGGGCTGACTGGACCGAGATCGACCAGGACACCCTCGGCGAATTCGTGATTTCGATCATTCTGGGAGAGAGTGAGCTGTCAGCCAGCCAGGTCGAGCGAGCCGCCAACGGCTGGGGCGGCGATGCCTATTCGGTGATTGCGTCAGATGATGAGCTTGCCGTCACCTGGGAGACGGTGTGGGATACGGAACAGGACGCGACCGAGTTCGCCCGCGCAATGACGATTCGGGAAGCGGGTCGAATGGGGGTGACGCCGACGACCGACGGCCACACCTCCCTCCTGGCGGCAGATGACGTGGTCGTGCAGATTAGCCAGGACGGAACCACGGTTTCCTACGTACAGGCACCGACCGTCGAAGACCTCGATGTCCTCGTGGGCGCGGCGATGCCGACGGGCACACCGGTGGCCTTCATGCCTGGTTCAGGTGCCCTTGTCGAAACGTCACGCCGCAGTGAAGATGCGGCCTGACATCGGAAATTCCCACCATGTGCCTAAAATGTGCAGGAGAACCTCATGCTCGTAGAACAATTGGCGTCGGCACCCAATCCGCAATTCTCTCGCCCTGGGTGGCGGGACCAGACCGGTACCTGGCAGTTTCGGTTCGACGATGAGGATGTTGGCCTTCGTGAGCGTTGGTACGCGCACCCCGAGGTGATCGGCGATACGATCACGGTGCCTTACCCACCGGAATCCCCGCTCAGTGGCGTTGGCGATCGGGGGTTCCACCGTGTCCTTTGGTATGCGCGCGTCCTCGACCTCGAACCATCGCCATCTGGCGCGCACCAGCTGATCCACTTCGGTGCGGTCGACTTCAAGGCGACGGTGTGGGTGGACGGAGCGTGGGTGGGATCCCACGTCGGAGGACAGACGCCCTTCACCTGCGACATCACCGCTGCGCTCGACCCCGAGCGTGACGAGCACATCGTCGTCGTGCGGGCGGAGGATGACCCGGAAGACATCGAGCAGCCCCGTGGGAAGCAGGAATGGCTCCCCGACCTGCACGTCATCTGGTATCACCGCACCAGTGGAATCTGGCAGCCGGTCTGGACCGAAACGGCACCGGCAGCCCACATCCAGCATATGCGGTGGCGGTTCGATGCAGCGCGGTGGCTGGTGGACTACGAGATCGAACTCAACCGCGCGCCAGATGGCAATTCCACGCTGAGCATTGACCTGGAGCATGATGGGCAGCCACTCGCCTCCCTGACCGTGTCGGCGCAAAGTCGGGTGATCGCCGGGCAGTTTCAGGTGAATCGGGGCGGCCAGCACATCCACCCCAACGATCTCCTGTGGAATCTCGACCGGCCCACGCTGCTTGGCGCGACCGTGACCTTGCGCGGCGGCGCGATCGACGATGTGGTGCAGACCTACCTGGGACTCCGAACCATCAACCTGACTGGCCGCCGCTTCCGGATCAACGGCCGCGACGTCTTCCTGCGGTTCGTGCTCAACCAGGGGTACTGGCCCGAGAGCCAATTGGCGGCGCCGTCGCCCGAGGCACTGCGACGCGAGGTCGAATTGATCAAGGAACTCGGATTCAACGGTGCTCGCAATCACCAGAAAATCGAGGATCCGCGATTTCTCTACTGGGCGGACAGGCTGGGCCTCTTGTTGTGGGGCGAGACGGCGAATTCGTTCGTCTTCAGCGAGCGCTCGATCGACTGGCATCTGGACGAATGGCGTGATGCCGTGCTCCGCGATCGAAACCACCCGTGCGTGATCGCCTGGGTCCCGTTCAACGAGAGTTGGGGAGTGGATGAAGTCGGTCTGTCGACAGAGCAGCAGGCCGCGGTGAAGGCTGCCTACTACCGGACTAAAATGCTGGACGGAACCCGGCCCGTGATCGGCAACGACGGGTGGGAAAACGTCATTGGCGACCTCCTCACCATCCACGACTACACCTGGGATCCGCACGTGCTGCGCGATCGCTACAGCCGAGAGGACCAGCTTCCCCGCACGCTGGAGACCCACTTCCCTGGTGCGCGCAAGGTGGCAGTCGGTGACTTCGCGACTGACGGCAAGCCTGTGATGGTCACCGAGTACGGTGGTGTCTCATACGCACCCGATGCCGACGCCAACTGGTTCGGGTACGGAAAGGTGCGCGATGAGAAGGAATTCCTGGCCCAGTACCAGGCGCTCACCGATGCGCTCAGCGAGTCTGAATACATCTGCGGCTTCTGCTACACCCAGTTGACCGACACCGAGCAGGAGACCAACGGCCTGCTGAACGAGCGACGCGAGCCGAAGGTGCCGATCGAAAAGATCCGGGCGATTACCCGCCACGACTACCGGGACTGACCACGTCTGCTGAATGCCCCGATCGCCATACGGCGATCGGGGCATTTTCCATCCCATTCAAAGGGGCTCTACCTGCGGAGTGTCGTCATCCCCTCACGCCAATCCCCCGGCGAGGGTGGTTGACCTGAAGGCTCTGCGTTGGGGCGGCGGGTCCCGTCTCAAGCCCGGCGATGCGGACCGATTCACGCCGGGTTCAGGCCGACTGGTCCTCGGCGATGGTCATCGTTCCGGGTAGCAGAATGGAGAGATGGGTCATGGACTTGCCGGGACGGGCGCCGTGCCAATGGCGTTCACCCGGCTGGATGAGGATGACATCTCCGACCGTCACCTCATGTTCCCCGTCGGCGTCGGCCACGATACCCTCGCCGTCAGTGACCACCAGAACCTGCTCGGTGCTGTGGCTGTGCCACCGGTTTCGGGCGCCGTCAACGAACGTGATGGCCGTCACTCGCTGGGAAGGTGCGTCGCCTTCGGCCACGAGGTTCTGGCCCCTGACGTCACCGATGAACATTTCGGGTCGGTCCTGCGGAGTGCTCTCGCGCACATCCTGCGTGGTGATCTTGACCATGCCCGTACCATTCCCTTTCATGTTGGTGCAGAATCTGCATTTCCTCGGATCATCGCTCCATTCTCCACGACAAGGAAAGGTGCCAGACTGCATGAAAGTGGCAGTCATCGCTGACATCCACGGTTTCTCGCTGGCGCTCGACCGGGTACTGGCCGCGATTGCTGCCGAACCCGGAGTTGACCGGATCATCGCTGCGGGCGATTTGGCGGAAGGTGGTCCGGATCCTGCTGGCGTGGTCGATCGGCTCCGGGCCGCTGGTATCCAATCGGTGCAGGGCAATACCGACCGTGATCTGGCGGCGGCCGTCCGGACCTCGACCTCGGCCCGCTGGACCATGGACCGGCTGGGAACGGATCGCCTTGCCTGGCTGCGCGGCCTGCCATTCGAGATCCGGGTTACGCCGGAAGGATCGACCGGTCCAGGCGATGACCTGCTGGTAGTGCATGCGAACCCACTGGACATGGATCGGCACATTCATCCCGAGTTCTCGGAGAGGGAGGTGCGCGAATTGACCGGAGACACCGCTGCGGCGGTCATCGCATTCGGTCACCTCCACATCGCCTACCAGCGGTCGCTTGGTGACACCCAGCTCATTGACGTATCGGCCGTTGGCAATCCCAAGGATGAGGACCTTCGCTCGAAGTGGGGCCTCGTCACCTGGGATGACGATGAGCGGCGGTGGAGCACAGAACTTCGTTATGTGGACTATCCTCTTCAGGAGACGATCGACCTCTATCGCGAGAATGGTTACCCGAACTGGCAGAAGGCGGCACGCAAGCTCGAACGGGCTTCATACAAGG
>JAEZJB010000043.1 GCA_023415845.1 Chloroflexota bacterium
GATGCCGTCCAGGTCATCCTCGGCGATCACCATTACTGGGGCGGGCTGCGCGCAACAGTCGCCCTCGGCCGCATTTGCGAGACGTTCGGCATCGGCATGAGCATGCACTCGAATTCTCACCTCGGCATCTCGCTGGCGGCCATGGTGCAGGTCGCGGCCGCCACCCCCACGCTCACCTACGATGCCGACACGCACTATCCATGGCTGCACGACGCCGACGAGATCATCGTCGGCGGCAAGCTCCAGTTGGTCGACGGTGCCCTGCCGGTGACCACCACGCCCGGTCTCGGTGTGGAGATCGACCGGGATGCCCTCGCCCGGGGCCACGAGCGCTTCGAACGGATCACGTACCGCGATCGCGACGACGCGGGCTACATGCGGCGAATGTTCGACCCGAACTGGTCGTCAACCCTGCCACGCTGGTGAGGGAGCAATCGATGGAACCATCCACCACGCCCGAACCTGGGCATTCCGGCCTCTCGGAGATCGATCGCGCGATCGAGGCCAACTACGACCGGCTGTCTGCTGGGCAACGCCGGGCCATCGACCGGTTGATGGCCGATACGCGCTACGGCGCGGTCGTGTCCGCGCCCCAACTGGCCGAAGCGATCGGCGTTTCGGAGTCCACCATCACCCGGGCCGCCCAGGCGCTGGGATTCACGGGGTTTCCCGATTTGCAGCGCCACCTGCGCGCCCGGTTCGTCTCCCCGATTCAGGACCGGCTCATTCCGATCGACGCCAGCGACGTCGATGCGGAGAGCATCGCCGTTCATGTCATGCGTGACGATGCCCAGCGCATCATGGAGATGGCCGAGGACCTCTCGGCCGAGGAGATGACGGCGGTCGTCGATGCGCTGGTTGGCGCGCGACGGGTGCTGGTTTTTGGCGAGCGTGGCTCGCACGGCCTGGCCCTGATGCTGGTCATGGGCCTGCGCCTGATCCTGCCCGATACCCGGTTGATTTCCCACGAGTTCGGGGACCTGCCCGACCAGATGCTCGGCCTTTCGAGCGAAGACGTGGTCGTTGCGATCGGCTTTCGGCGGGTCGACCGGGTGACGGTCGCCGTCCTGAAGCGGGCCAGGGATGTTGGAGCACGGACGATTGCGCTGACCGACCACCGCTCCTCACCGGCGGCCCGCCTGGCCGATGTCACCCTCATTGCCCGCACCGGCATCCTGCGCCTGATGCCGTCGTTCGCGCCGGGTGCCTCGCTGATCAATGCGATTCTCGAAGAGGTCGCCGCCCGTCGTCGCCCGGGCGTGGTCGATCGCCTCGCCGAGGTCGAGGAGCTGTGGAACCACTTCGGTTCCTACATCGAGGAGTGAATGGTCCTCGGATCTGTCCTGGCTAGCCGACGTGGATGACGGGTTCGGAGTCGCGCGGCGGGAAGGTGCCGCCCCATCTGGTCGGCTCCCAGCCGTAGACGTTCTCCCGGCCCGGTTCGTCGAACGCGGAGGACCACCGGATTGGCTCGCCCTCGGCGTCGGTTTCGAACGCTGATCCCCAGCGGAGGACATCATCTTCCTCCGCTGACGGGCGATCGTAGCCATGGCCCCACGTGCCGGCTCCTGACCAGGTGTCGTTCGGCACCTGCCGGTCGAAACTGTGACCCCACTGGGAGCTTTGGGCCGGAGGCGCCGGTTGCGGCGATGGGGAAGGAGTGGGCTGATCCATCCCCAGCCAGGTCGGCAGCCCGAACGGCATGTCTGGAAGCGGCGCGCGTTGTGGCTGGTCCGGCACGTCGGTCGGCCTGCTTGCCGGTTGCGCGTCGCGCTTCTCCTCAGACTTGCCGCGAGTCAGGAGTTGGACGATCAGGAAGATGGCGAAGGGCAGGGCAAACCCCAGCCCTGATATCCATTCGATGATTCTCGCCAACTGGTCCGTGAGGTCACTCGACATGATGCTCCCCTATGCGTCACATGCCTCCGAGTATAGGGGAGCAGCCACCGCCAGGAACGGTTGCCCTGGGTCTACATCAGCGAATTGAGCGGCTGGACCGGTGGTTGGCCCGTCAGCACCAGGCGCACGTTATTGACCGCGTGGAGTTGCGCATTGCGCCGGCTCTCCTGCGTCCCACCACCCAGGTGGGGTGTGATCACGACATCGAGCCGTTCGCGCAGGGCGGCCCCGACCATCGGCTCAAACTCGACGACGTCCAGCCCCGCGCCACCGAGGTGACCGGATTCCAGCGCCTCCAGCAGCGCCGCCTCTTCCACCATTCGTCCGCGTGCGGTGTTGATCAGCACCGCCCCTGGCTTCATCTTCGCCAGCGTTTCCCGGTTGAAGAGGTGCGTCGTCTCGGGTGTCAGCGGCGTGTGCAGTGAGACCACGTCCGACCGGGCAAGCAGGTCGTCGAAGGAGACGTATTCGTCCGCTGCTGCCGGGTTCTGGTGCCGCTGGTGATAGATCACCTCCATGTCGAACGCCCGCGCCCGCCTGGCCACTGCCTGACCGATCAGGCCGTAGCCGAGCAGGCCAATGGTCTTGCCAACCAGCGTGTGACCGTCCCACTCGCCCGGCACGAACCGCTTCCAGTCGCCACGCCGGACGTAGGCGTCCCCTTCTGCCAGGCGCCGCATCACCATCAGCAGCAAACCCATCGTCACTTCGGCGGTTGAGGCGGTGAAGGCGTCGGGCACATTGGTCGCCCAGATGCCGCGGCTGGCCAGCAACGCGGGGTCGAGGTTGTCAAACCCGCGTGAGGCATTCGCAATGATCTTCAGGTGCGGAGAGCCATCGAGTAGGGCGTCGTCGATCCGCAGGTCGCCGGGGTTGAGTACGGCGGTGGCGCGGGCAATCGCGTCCAGCACCTCCTGCCGCGAGTTGTCTGGCGTCATCTGCACTAGTTCGACGTCACCAAGCGTGGCCAGGATCTCCGGCGCGATCGGATTGGTGAAAACGACAACGGGACGATCGGTCATCGAGATACTCCAGGGTGGTCAGGGTCAGTGTGGTCCATCTTCGGCCAGTTCAGGCGGTTTGTCATGACTGGCTCGTTCAAGGCGGAGGCGGGACGCTTGCCACGCAGCACCGCGATGACATTCTCCATCGCCAGGCGCTGGGCCTCGGCGTGGCTCTCCACGGTTGAGCCCGCCAGGTGGGGCGTAATCACCACATTCGGGAGCGACCGTAATCGCTCGGGCACGAACGGTTCGGCCGCGACCACGTCGAGTCCGACACCTCGCAAGTGACCGCTCTCCACAGCGTCGATCAGGGCATCCTGATCGATCAGCCCCCCACGACCGGTGTTGATCAGCACGGCGCCGGGCTTCATCCGGGCGAGCCGCGTGGCATCGAGCAGGTGTCGGGTGTCCGGCGTCAGGGGAGCGTGCAGCGATACCACCTCTGCACGTTCCAGCAGGTCATCGAGTGGCAGGTAGGTGTCGGGCGAACCCGCGACGGCGTGGCGTTGGGTGTAGAGCACGCGCATGCCGAACGCTCTCGCCAGCGCGGCCACGGCCTGGCCGATTTTTCCGTAGCCCACGATGCCGATCGTCTTTCCGGACAGCGAGATGCCATCCCATTCGCCCGGCACGACCGTGGCCCAATCTCCTCGTCGCACGGTCGCCGCCGCTCGGTCCAGGTGGCGGGTCACCATCAGCAGCAGGCCAATCGTGGCTTCGGCTGTCGGCACCGTGAACGCATCGGGCACGTTGGTGGCCCAGATGCCGCGGCCGGCGAGGTCGTCCGGATCGAGATTGTCGAATCCCCGCGCCACGTTGGCCACGATGCGCAGGTGGGGAGCGAGGTCGAGCATCTCGGGCGTGATCGGCAGGTTGCTCGGGTTGACGAGGGCGTGGGCCCGTCCCAATGCCTCACGCAGTTCCGTCTCCGTGAAGTCTGGCGGCGTGAGGTCGATGAATTCGGCCTCCGGCAGCTGCGCGCGGACGTCTGCCGCCAGTGGGGTCGTATCGAGGATTACCGGCTGGTCAACGAGCAAGGGCACGGAACGGGTCTCCGAGTGCAGGGCGAACGATCGGCCCGCATCGTCGGCGAACGGCGGCCACTTGCCAATCCCGGTAGGTCCCTCACTGCTCGACGACGGTCCAGGTTTCGTGACGTTCGCGGTGGCCCTCCTCTTGCCAGCGCCACCGCCCGGTGGGACGATCACGCGCAACGTGCGGTCGGCGGGCGATCGCCACGATGAGGAGAGCATCTACGTGGTCAGGCCAATTTCCGGCGAACTGGTACTGCGCAATGGACGGGTGATCGATCCGGCCAACGGGCGCGATGGGATCATGGATATCCGGGTAGCGGACGGACGCATCGTCGCCGTCGATGCCAACCTTCCCGAACAACCGGGTGACCGGTCGATCGACCTTGCCGGGTTGGTGGTCACGCCGGGCATAATCGACATGCACGCTCACGTGGCCATCAGCCACATCCGGTCCGAACTCTCGCTCCACCCGTTCGTCAACACCATTGAGTCGGGCGTGACCACCGTCGTCGACGCCGGGACCACGGGCTGGCGCGACTTTTCCGACTTCCGGCACGATGTCATCGAGAATCCGCGTGTCACGTCGAAAATCCGCGTCCTGTCCTACGTCAACATCGTTGGCTCGGGCATGGGCGGCGGTGGCTTCGGTGGAGCCTGGGAGCACGAGGCGGCGGAGATGAATCCGGTCCTGGCCGCCAACACGGCCACCGCTCACGCCGACGTGGTCGTGGGCATCAAGACGGCTCACTACTGGGCGCGGCGCCGGTTCGATGAGGCGCATCCGGCCTGGTTGGCCGTCGATCGGGCGCTCGAGGCGGCAAATATCTGCGACATGCCGCTGATGGTCGATTTCTTCCCCAACCTGCCAACCCAGAGCTATCCGGACCTCATCCTCAAGAAACTCCGGCCGGGCGATATCCACACCCATGTTTTCGCCCAGCAGTTCCCGACCGTCGAGGAGGACGGCAAGGTCTTCCCCTATATGTGGGAGGCTCGCGAGCGGGGCGTCATCTTCGATCTCGGGCATGGCGC
>JAEZJB010000055.1 GCA_023415845.1 Chloroflexota bacterium
TCCGCAGGTTGCTGGCAATCGCTCGGCCGATACCGGTGCCACCACCAGTGACTATGACCATTCGAGTCATGCGCGCTCCTCCAATAAGGTCATTTAGGTCTAAATGAACGATACTCCTTCGGGTCAAGTAATGGGAAGGGGAGGACACGGTGCGCGATGGCGAGCGGGATATCGTTGACGACGTGGTCGAGGCCTGGCAACGCGAAGGTGAAGGGGTTGATCCGGCGTCGATCGGCATCATCTCCCGCATCTGGTACCTGGCGAAGCTGCTGGGGGAGGATCGTCGGCGCACGCTTGATGCCGCCGGAGTGGATCCTGCCATCCTCGACCTGCTGAGTGTGCTGCGTCGGGCCGGTCCACCCTACCGGCTGACCACGCGCGAACTCGCGGCCCGCAGCCTGATCACGGCCGGCGCTGTTTCCCAGCGGCTGGCCCGCGCCGAAGCAGCCGGGCTGATCGAGCGCAAACCGGCGGACGACGGGTCGCGCCACGTCGTCGTGGAGTTGACCAGCACCGGACGGAAGACAGGTCTTGACCTGCTGCAGGTCGTGCTCGATCGTGAGCGGGTGCTGTTGGCTGGTCTTTCCAGCGAAAAACACGCCCAGCTCGAAAGCCTCCTCCGCACGCTGCTCCGCGACGTGGTTGCCCAGGTTGGCGACCTGCCACGAACCCAGGTTGGCAGTTGACTCGGGTCACGGTGATCGGCAGAGTCTGTCGGGTTTGCGCGACCATTTCGCAAGTCATTTTGCAGTGACGGGGCGATCCCGAAAATGGCTGGGTCAAATTCGGCGCCGTAACCTTGTGAAAACAATCACAACACCGTTTAGGCTATCCCTATTCCGTAAACCTGCTCTCTCGGGCGAAGATTCCGAGGTAAATGAGGCCAAAACCGGGCCGAGTTAAGACACCGGTATGCTAGACTCCTGAGCGACAAAGAGGTCCGGAAATGCTCTCTGCCACGGCGTCTCGCACCCCGAGGCAAGCACTTGCGACGCCGGACCCCGCCCTGCTGGAAGATGGTGTTGTCAGGGCGGACATATCTTCGTAATTGGCGCTGACCGTGCGCTGTGGCATGCGTCACGCCGGGGAGCCAACAGAATCCACCATGAGCGATCTACGCGCGTTCTTCGGGCCCAACGCAGGCTACGTGCTGGAGCTCTACGATCGGTATCTTGAAGACCCAAATTCGGTCGATGAGGAAACCCGTCAGTACTTCGCTTCCTTTTCCCCGCTCGCGGTAACGACCTCACCAGTCGCCGAGTCACCGGCCACGACAGCCGTCGCCGCCCCCTCGGTCGATGTCAAGAAGATCGCCGGCGCGGTGAACCTCGCCTACGGCATTCGCGAGTATGGCCACCTCGGCGTTCAGCTCGATCCGTTGGGATCCGAGCGACCCGGCGCCCCGGAACTCCAGCCCGAAACCTACGGCATTACCGAGGAAGACCTGCTGTCGATTCCGGGTGAGGCCATCGATGGCCAGATTTCCCAGGGCGCCAGCAATGCTGCAGAGGTCATTCAGCGCCTGCGTGACGCCTATATCGGGTCGGTCGGGTTCGACTTCGACCACGTTCAGGTGGCGGCCGAGCGCGCCTGGCTCACCGATGCGGTCGAGTCGGGACGGTTCCAGCAACCGCTCGATGCTGGCCAGCGCAGGAAGCTGCTCGAGCGCCTCAGCCAGGTGGAGGGCTTCGAGAAGTTCCTTCACCAGACCTATCTTGGCCAGAAGCGCTTTTCCATTGAAGGCAACGACATCCTCATCCCGATGCTCGATGCCATCATCAACGACGCCACCTCCGACGGTACCCGTGAGGTCCTGATGGGCATGGCCCACCGTGGCCGCCTCAATGTGCTCACCCACATCCTCAGCAAGCCATACGGCGCCATCATCGCGGCGTTCGAGGGCGGAACGAAGCAGTCGGCTGGTGACGCCGCCAATGAGGTCCGTACCGGTGATGTGAAGTACCACCTCGGTGCCCGGCTGGCGAAGAACCCGGAGACCGGGGAGGTCCTGCGCGTGCCGGTCGTGCTCGCGCCGAACCCGTCGCACCTTGAGGCCGTCAATCCGGTCGTGCTGGGCATGGCCCGGGCCGCCCAGGACGATCGCACCCATCGCGGCAAGCCGACCCAGGATCCGAAGAAGACGCTGGCCATCCTCCTCCATGGCGATGCGGCCTTCCCCGGCCAGGGAGTCGTCGCCGAATCCCTCAACCTTTCGGGGCTCGAGGGGTACTCGGTCGGCGGCGCCATCCACATCATCGTCAACAACCAGATCGGCTACACCACCGACTGGCAGGACTCCCGCTCCACGCACTACGCTGGTGACCTCGCCAAGGGCTTCGAGATTCCTGTCCTCCACGTCAACGCCGACGATACGGAGGCCTGTATCTTTGCCGCCCGGTTCGCCATGGCCTACCGCGCCGAGTTCGGTAAGGACTTCCTGATCGATCTCGTGGGCTACCGCCGGTGGGGACACAACGAAGGCGACGAACCAGCCTTCACCCAGCCGTTGATGTACCAGAAGATCTCGAAGCATCCGACGGTCCGCGCCAAGCTGGCCAGCGATATGAAGGCAGCCGGCATCATCACCGCCGACGAGGAGAAGGCGATCGAGCAGCGCGTGCTCGACCGCCTGGTGAAGATTCGGCGCAGCATCACCGAAGGCACCGAAGTCTTCGCCGAGGAAGTTGAAGCCGAGAAGACGCCGCGCGAGGAAGTCGAGACTGCGCTCTCGATGGAGCGATTGACGGCGCTTCAGGCTGGCATTCACGCCATCCCCGACGACTTCAAGCCGAACACCAAGCTCAAGCGAACCTGGGAGAAGCGGGCCGCCATCCTCGACGACCCCGAAGGTCGCATCGACTGGGCCCACGCCGAGTCGCTTGCCTTCGCCGCGATCCTCGAAGACGGTACCCCGATTCGCCTGACTGGCCAGGACGCCCAGCGCGGCACCTTCAGCCAGCGTCACCTCGTGCTGCACGACGCGAAGACCGGCAACGCCTATGCGCCGCTGGTCGAACTCCCCCAGGCGAAGGCATCGTTCGCGGTCTACAACAGCCCGCTTTCCGAAAATGCCTGCCTTGGGTTCGAATACGGCTACAGCGTCCACGCTCCCGAGGCCCTTGTCCTCTGGGAAGCGCAGTTTGGTGACTTTGCCAACGGCGCCCAGATCATCATCGACCAGTTCCTGTCGGCGGCACGGGCCAAGTGGGGCCAGGAGCCGTCGCTGGTGCTGCTGCTGCCGCATGGCTACGAAGGTCAGGGGCCGGAGCATTCCAGTGCCCGTCTCGAACGCTTCCTGCAGCTCTCGGCCCGCGATGCCATGCGCGTGGCCAACGTCACCACCGCCGCGCAGTACTTCCACCTGCTGCGCCGCCAGGCCCTCCGGCTCGCGAGCGACCCGCGGCCCCTGGTGCTGATGACGCCGAAGAGCCTGTTGCGGCATCCGA